>CAZKHE010000025.1:0-46165 GCA_964552535.1 uncultured Enterobacteriaceae bacterium
GGGCTCACGTCCCTTCGGATCGGCCTCGCCGCGTCTGGTCCGACGGTACGTCAGCCCGCTGGAACTCCGGAGTGCGGCACACCGCACGGGATGGGTGTCCATCGCGCGCCCGCGGACGTTCGCGCCGAGTCGAAGGGGCGTGGGCCCGCCGACTTCGAACGGCCAGATCGGCGCGAGCGAGGCGGCGGTCCGCCTCGCGCAGCAACACACAGTCAAAGCCGTTAGGAGGCGGGCTCACGTCCCTTCGGATCGGCCTCGCCGCGTCTGGTCCGACGGTACGTCAGCGCACTAGAACTCGGGAGTGGGGCACACCGCACGAGCGTGGATGTGCACCACGTGCCCGCCGACTTCAAACGGCCACATCGGCGCGAGCGAGGCGGCGGCGATCCGCCTAGCGGAGATGACTCGCCGGCCCGACCTCAAGCCTCCTGGAACGCCTCTTCGCGCTTCTGCCGCACCGCTGGCGCCACCACGATCAGCAGCAGCGCGAACGCGATGCCGAGCAGCACGGCCGAGATCGGCTTGGTGAAGAACACCGTCGGATCGCCGCGCGAGAGCAGCATGGCCCGCCGCAGGTTCTCCTCCATCATCGGCCCGAGGATGAAGCCCAGGATCAGCGGCGCCGGCTCGCACGCGAGCTTCACGCAGATGTAGCCGAGCAGGCCGAAGATGCACGTGAGGATGATGTCGAACGTCTGGTTGTTGACGCTGTAGACGCCGATGCAGCAGAACAGCAGGATCGCCGGGTAGAGGATGCGATAGGGCACCGCCAGCAACCGGACCCACAGCCCGATGAGGGGCAGGTTCAGGATGACCAGCATCAGGTTCCCGACCCACATCGAGGCGATCATTCCCCAGAAGAGCTGCGGCCGCTCGGTCATGACCTGCGGGCCGGGGGCGATGCCCTGGATCATCATCGCGCCGATCATCAGCGCCATCACCGGGTTGGACGGGATCCCCAGGGTGAGCAGCGGAATGAAGGACGTCTGCGCGCCGGCGTTGTTGGCCGACTCGGGCGCGGCGACCCCCTGGATCGCGCCCTTGCCGAAATTCGCCTTGTTCCAGGAGACCTTCTTCTCCAGCGTGTAGGCCGCGAACGAGGCGAGCAGCGCGCCGCCACCGGGGAGGATCCCCAGCGCCGAGCCGAGGGTGGTGCCGCGCAGGATCGACGGGATGCAGTCCTTGATGTCCTGGGCGGTCGGCAGCAGGCCCTCGATCTTGGCGGTGAACACCTCGCGCTTCTCGCGGTGCTCCAGGTTCGCGATGATCTCCGCGAAGCCGAACATTCCCATCGCGACGACCACGAAGTTGATGCCGTCGGAGAGCTCGGACATGCCGAAGTTGAAGCGCGCCACCCCGGAGTTGACGTCGGTGCCGACCAGGCCGAGCAGCAGCCCGAGAATGACCATCGCGATCGCCTTGATCAGCGAGCCGTGCGCGAGCACGGTGGCGGCGATCAGGCCGAGGACCATCAGCGAGAAGTACTCCGTCGGGCCGAACTTCAGGGCGACCTCGGCGAGCGGCGGCGCGAACAGCGCGATGATGACCGTGGCTACGCACCCGGCGAAGAACGAGCCGATCGCCGCCATGCCGAGCGCCCGTCCCGCCCGGCCCTGCCGGGCCATCTGGTAGCCGTCGAGCGCGGTGATGACCGAGGACGACTCGCCCGGCAGATTGACGAGGATCGCGGTGGTGGAGCCGCCGTACTGTGCGCCGTAGTAGATGCCGGCGAGCATGATGAGGGCCGACACCGGCGGCAGCGTGAACGTGACCGGCAGCAGCATCGCGATGGTCGCCACCGGCCCGATGCCGGGCAGGACGCCGATCAGCGTGCCGAGCAGCACCCCGAAGAAGCAGTACAGCAGGTTGGTGAACGACAGCGCGACGCCGAAGCCGAGGCCGAGGTTCGAGATGAGCTCGCCCATGGCTAGCGGCCTCCAGCGACGAAGCGCTGGCACGCCTCGTCCATCGCGCCCGCCGGGCACAGCGTGAACGGCAGCCCCAGGCCCTTGACGAACACGAGCAGTGCGAAGACCACCAGGCACGCGGCCAGCACGGCGACCTCCTTCCAGCGGAAGTCGTAGCCGCCGAGCGCGGCGACGAAGATCAGCGCGATCGTGGCGATGACCAGTCCGAACGGACGCAGCAGCAGCGCGAAGATGATCACGCCGCCGAGCACGAGCACCACCGGCTTGATGTAGAAGCGCGAGACGCGCTCGCCCTGCACGATGAAGGACTGCAGGAAAACGACCAGACCGAGCACCGCGAGCAGTGCGCCCAGCACGGTCGGGAAATACGCCGGGCCCATGCGCACGGCGGAGCCCATCTGGTAGGCCTGCGCGGCCCAGGAGAACCCGATGCCGAACGCGAGGAACATCAACCCCGCCCAGAAATCCTTGGGCGCCTTGATTTTCATTGTGACTCCTTCTTCTCCCCCGGGCGAGCCCGCGATTCTGCCACACGCCTCCTGACGCGTAGCGGTCGCCGCCGTCTACTGGTCATGCCGGCTCACACGAAACCCGGCCCCTGCAGCGACTCCTGCAGCTCGCGCTGCTTGTCGAGGTAGCTCACCAGCCGCTGGCTGGTGGCGCGCAGCCGCTGCGACAGCATCAGCGACAGCTCCATCAGGATCTTCGCACCGAGCATCGGCTGCTCCAGGACCACCCGCGCCAGCGCCTCGCGCGAGAGGGTCGCGATCACCGCATTGTCGGCCGCGGTGCAGGTGGCGAAGCGCGGCTCGCCGTCGATCATGGACATCTCCCCGGCGGTCTTGCCCTCGTCGATCACCGCGATCAGGCGGGGGGCGTTCCACCGGTCCTGCTTGAACACTTCCAGGCGCCCTTCCACGACCACCAGCATGAAGTCCCCGGGATCCCCCTCGCGCAGGATCTCCTGCCCGGGGCTCGCCCGATATACCTGCATGAAGTGGCTCAGCAGCCGGATCTCGGCCAGATTGAAGTTCTCGAGCATGGGCGAGAACCCGATGAGCGAGTGGATCTTCGTCGCGAGCTGCGTCGCATCGCCCAAGTACTCGAGCTGCGGCAGCCGCAGCACCGGATTCGCCTCCACCATCAATGCCCTCCCTCGGTGCGCGATTATGCCCGCAGCCCGGGCGGGCACTCAATTGCCGGCGACCGATCACCCCGGGCCGGACAGCAGCCACAGCGTGGTCCCCAGCCAGCCGAGCACGGCGACGGCGAGGTGCGGATCCTGCAGCAGGTCGGCGGCGGGGTCGCCGCCGCCCCCCCCGCGGTGCAGCCGGTGGATGTAGCGAAACATGCCGTACAGGACGAACGGCAGCGTCAGCAGCAGGTCGTCCGTGCCGTGCAGGCGCACCGTCTCGGGACTGACCGTGTAGAGGCTGTAGCTCACGATCACGCCCGCCGCGCTGATCGCCATCATGTTGTCGAGGGCAGCCGGGGTGTAATCGTCCAGCACCGGACGGTGATTCCCGCCGGCCTCCGCCAGCGCCATCAGCTCCGCGCGCCGCTTGGCGAAACCGAGGAACACGGTGATCATCAGCCCGCACACCAGGAGCCACTGCGACGGCGGGATGCCCACCCCGAGCGTGCCGGCGAGGATGCGCAGCATGAAGCCGGCCGCGATGATGAAGACGTCCAGGATGGCGACGTGCTTCAGTCCCAGGCTGTAGGCGATGTTGAGTACGACGTACGCGGCAAGGATCGCCGCCGCCTGCGGAGATGCGGCGAGCGCGAACCCCAGTCCGGCGACGACGAGCGCCAGCGCGTACGCCCCTCCCAGCCCGGCGCCCACGGCGCCGCTCGCCAGCGGCCGATGGCGCTTGCGCGGATGCGCGCGGTCGGCCTCGCGGTCGCGCAGGTCGTTGAAGGCGTAGACACCGCTCGCCACCAGGCAGAACGCGACGAACACCAGTGCCACGCCGCGGACGGCGGCGGGATCGTTCCAGGCGTGCCCGAACACGAGACCGACGAGCACGAAGCCGTTCTTCAGCCACTGGTGCGGCCGCGCGAGCCGCACCAGCGCGCCGAGCGTGCCCCCTGGCGCCGTCACCGCGCCGGGCACGCCGCCGCCCCGAAATAGCGCTCGCAGAGCCAGCAGGCGCCCTGCCGTAGATAGGCGGGAATCCGGTAGAAGCGGTCGCGCACCTCGACCAGCACGCCGTCGCGGTAAGCGGCGTAGCGGAACCCGCGCCCCACGACGAGATGGAAGGTCGCGCCGCGGACGGTGAGGTCGCGGAACTCGACCGACTCGAAGTACGGCCGGTACTGTGCGTCGTCGGCGCGCGTCTTGCGCACGATGAGAATGTCCCTGCCGTCCAGCCTGCGGAAGTCGGTGAGGATATCGTCCTGCCGCGCGCGCGGCGAGGCGGCGCCGAAGACGCCCACGTAGTCGGACGGAACGCCCGTGCCCGGGAGGGCCGCACGGAATCCGGCCCCGCGAGCGCCCCAGGCGAGCGTGACCGCGGGCGAGTACCCGTCCGCCATGAGCACGAAGCCTTCGCGCTCGTAGCCGCGGAGCTCGTCGAGCAGCGCCTCGGGCGCGAAGGTCATGACGATGCCGTCGTACTGGCGAAGCTTCGCGAAGGACTCGAGGGGCAGCACGGCGAGGGTGGCCGCCAGCGCCGCGTGAAGCGCGGACACGACGGCGAGGAACACGACGTTGGCGCGCAGCTTCGCGGCATCCAGCACGAAGGCCGCGGCGAGGAAGAGCGCCGGCACGAACGCGAACAGCCAGTGCAGCCCCACGTTCTTGACCAGCGAGAGCGCGCCGAACAGCGCGAACGGCACCAGCGCCGCGAACCACGCGAGCCGCGCGGCCGGATCGTCCAGCGAGGCGCGCACCGCGCCCGCGCGCCGCACGAGGTGCCACACGAGGAGCGGGCTCGTCGCGTAGAGCAGGAATGCGGCGAACTTGAGCGGCTTGCCCCAGCCGAGCCCCGCGTCGCCGTGGCGGATGTAGAGGTTGAACATGACGTTGGCCCAGCAGTGGGCGTAGTTCCACCATGCCAGGTACAGCGCCGCGGGCAGCGAGGCGAGCACGATCACGGCGAGCGCCGACGAGCGTCGCCGCCAGGAAGGGGTGGCCAGCACGTACGCGAAGTAGGCGAACGCGAGCGGCGCGGCGAAGAACTTGGAGAGGATCGCCCCGCCCAGCATGAGTCCGGCGAGCGCCGCCCATGCGAGCGAGTCGCGGCGCACCGCGATCACGAACGCCGCCACCGAGAGGAACGAGAACGCGAGCAGCGGCGTGTCGGTGGTCACCGCCACGTTCACGACCTGAACCGGGGCCACCAGGTACGCGGTGGCGGCGAGGTAGGCCACGGCCGTCCCGGTCGCGGGCTGCGCGAGCCGCGCGATGCCGAACGCGATCGCCCCGGGCAGGAGCACCTGCGGCAGGCGCACCCACCACTCCGCATCCGAGACCGCGAGCAGGCCGGCCAGCATCCAGCCCACCATCGGCGGATGATCGTAGAAGCCGGCGGCGGGGACGAGGCCCCAGTAGGCGAAGTACGCCTCGTCGCCCGTCAGCGGCAGCCACGCCGCGAGCCAGAGGCGGAACGCCAGCGTGACGCCGAGGGCAACGAGGAACCAGCGCTGCGCGGCGGCGTCCGACAAGGCGTGGAAGACGCGCGAGGAGCGCGCCGCGGTCACTCGGCGGCGTGCTTGAGGCGCCGGGCCTGCGCCGCGCCGGCGAGCCGGTCGAGCAGCGCGACGCTGTCCTCCCAGCCGATGCACGCGTCGGTGATGCTCTGGCCGTACTCGAGCTCGCGGCCGGCGACCAGGTCCTGCCGGCCGGCCTTGAGATGCGATTCGATCATCACCCCGAAGATGCGCTCGTCGCCGCCGGCGACCTGCCCCGCGACGTCCTCGCACACGAGCGCCTGACGCGCGTAGTCCTTGCTGCTGTTGGCGTGGGAGAAGTCGATCATCACGCGCTGCGCCAGCCCGGCGGCGCCGAGGGTCCGGCACGCCGCCTCGACGCTCGCCGCGTCGTAGTTCGGCTCCCGGCCGCCGCGCAGGATGACGTGGCAGTCCTCGTTGCCGTTGGTGGAGACGATGGCCGAGTGGCCGCCCTTGGTGATGGACAGGAAGTGGTGGGGCGAGCTCGCCGCCTTGATCGCGTCCACCGCGATGCGGATGTTGCCGTCGGTGCCGTTCTTGAAGCCGACCGCGCACGAGAGGCCGGACGCGAGCTGGCGATGCACCTGGCTCTCGGTGGTGCGCGCCCCGATGGCGCCCCAGCCGACCAGGTCGCCGATGTACTGGGGCGTCTGCGTGTCGAGGTACTCCGTGCCCGCCGGCATCCCCATCTCGGCGAGGTCCAGCAGCAGCTCGCGCGCGATCCGCAGCCCCTTGTTGATCTCGAAGCTGCCGTTGAGGTGAGGATCGTTGATGAGCCCCTTCCAACCGACGGTGGTCCGCGGCTTCTCGAAATACACCCGCATCACGACGAGCAGGTCGGCTTCCAGGCGCTTCTTCTGCTCGAGCAGGCGCGCGGCGTACTCCTTGGCGGCGCTCACGTCGTGCACCGAGCACGGGCCGATCACCACCAGCAGGCGATCGTCGGCGCCGTGCAGGATGCGGTGGATCGCCTGCCGCGTGGCGAACACGGTTTCCTGCGCGGCCGCGGACAGCGGAAACTCGCGCAGGAGGTGCGCCGGCGGCGACAGCTCCTTGATCTCGCGGATGCGGACATCGTCCACCGGGCGCCGCGCGGACGCCTCGGGCTGGGGACGGTGCAGGGGATGGGGTTGCGACGCCATGGCAGTGCCTTGATCCGGAACGGGTTCCCGCGCATTCTAACCGAGGCGCGGCGCCCCCGGCCGCGGCGCGCACCGGGATGCATCGCTGCGCGTCAGTAGAGCACCAGCTGGGTGCAGCGGAAGATCGCCAGGCGCCGGCCGTCGCCCTCCGCCACGCACACCGCCTCCCAGCTCTGGGTCTGCCGGCCGAGCTCGGCGGGCACAGCCGCACAGAGCACCGCACCGTCGCGGGCGGTGCCGACGAAGCTGCCGGAGAGCTCGAGCGTCGCGTAGCTGCGCGCGCCGTCGGGCAGGAAGGCGAGCGCGCCGAACCCGCATGTCGTGTCGGCGAGCGCCACCAGGGCCGCCGCGTGCACGTAGCCATTCGCGGCGAGCAGCTCCGGGCGCAGGGCGAGGCGGCTGCGGAGCCCTGCATCGCCGAGGTCGAGCACCTCGACCCCGATCAGCCCGGCGAGCTGGCCGCGGGCGCGGGCGTTGAGGACTGCCGGTGTGATCTCGGGGCGCGGCGCGCGCACGACGCTCATGAAGAAAGCACGGAATCGAGGCTCCCACGCTAGCAGCCGCCTCGGCCGTCTGCCAATGCATTCGATCACGCGTGCGGTATGCCGCGCGCCGCGTGCATCGGCGCGCTTCATGCTTTGCGCACCGGCGCGGAGCGTGATAATTTTTTTGCGCACGCGAGAACACGCATCGCAACGACAAGCGGAGGTCATGCATGGGGGCAGGCGTGAACATCCCGATCGCCGGATTCAAGGACGTGTACGACGTCGGCGTCGTCGAGCAGGCGCTGGCGGAGCTGCCGGCCTCGGCCAACGAAGCGCTGCGCAGCACCTACGAGAAGATGCTGCGCGCCGGCGGCACGCGGCTCACGGTCAAGCCCTCCGGCGTCCCCGCGATGGAGCACCTGTACGAGGACCTGCCCAACTTCCGGGAGGTCCTCGACGACGTGAAGAAGCAGCTCGCCCTGGCCGCATCCGGCCGCGACGAGCTGGAGCTCACCCCCATGCTGCTCGTGGGCCAGCCGGGCATCGGCAAGACCCACTTCGGGCGGCGCGTGGCCGAACTGCTCTCCACCGGATTCGGCTTCGTCTCGATGAGCTCGATGACCGCGGGCTGGGTGCTCTCGGGCTCGTCGTCGCAATGGAAGAACGCGAAGCCGGGCAAGGTGTTCGACACCTTCCTGAACGGCCAGTACGCCAATCCGGTGATGATGGTCGACGAGATCGACAAGGCGGGAGGCGACGCCCAGTACGACCCGCTGGGCGCGCTCTACTCGCTGCTCGAGCACGACACCGCCAGCCAGTTCGTCGACGAGTTCGTCGAGCTGCCCATTGACGCGTCGAGCGTCTGCTGGATCGCCACCGCGAACGAGGGCGCGCGCATTCCCGAGCCGATCCTCAACCGCATGAACGTGTACGAGATCGAGCCGCCGGACTACGACGGCTCGTTGAAGATCGCCGGCGCGCTGTACGCCGAGATCCGCAACGCGCACGACTGGGGCAACGCCTTCCCGGAGGCCCCGAGCGAGAGCGTGCTCGACCGGCTCGCGTCGCTGTCGCCGCGCGAGATGCGCCGCGCGCTGCTCGCCGGCTTCGGCAACGCGAAGCTCGCCGGCCGCGACGAGATCGAGCCCGACGACATCGCCGACTCCCGCAACGCGCGGCGCGGGCGCATCGGGTTCTGAAGGCCGCCGCGCGCCTGCGCGCGGCGACTACTTCGCCGGCACGGCCGGCTGCGGCGCGGCGGGCGGAACCGGGACGACGACGCCCGGCGCGAGCGGAATCTCGTCGACGGTCTTGACCGAGGTGACGAAGTGGCGCGTCTCGCCGAAACACGACGAGGGCAGGCCCACCTTCTCCTCGTAGTGCAGGGACACGCGCTTGCCCATGACGCGGTTGATCTCCGCCGCCACGGCATCGTCCCACACCGTGAAGTAGAACTTCTCCTGGGTGGCGCCGGGCATGGCGACCAGCGCAAGCTCGCCTTCCCAGGTCTTGCAGAGCCACCCCTTCTTGGAGAATTTCTGCACCCACCCGGCGCGCTCGCCGGCGGAGTAGTTCCAGGACAGCACGATCCAGAAGTAGGCGGCGACGAGGATCGCGGCGAGGGCGATGCCGATCGCGATCATCGCGTGCGACACCCCGCGTTGCGCGCGCGGCGTCACTTGCCGCGTCCCAGACTGCCGCGGTTGTACTGCGGATCTCCGGGCGGAATGCAGCGGCCGAAGCCGAAAAGGCCGCCCTGCCACCCCGGCGGACAACTCGGCTGCGCGTTCTGCGACGCCGGCGACGGCGCGACCGGCATCGCCGCGCGCTTGGCCGGATCCACGTACTCCCAGCGGCCGTCGGGGTAGAGCCGGACCTTGTCGCCCTCCGCGGTCGTCGCGTCGATCGCGGCGCGCTCGCCGCCCTGCGCGTGTGCCGCGGCGGCGAGCGCGAGCAGCACGGCGGCGACGGTCACTCGCATCACGCGCGGCTCTCCACCCAGGCCTTCACCGAGGCGAGCGCCCCGGGCAGCTTCGCGGGTTCGGTGCCGCCGGCCTGCGCCATGTCGGGGCGCCCGCCACCCTTGCCGCCCACCTGCTGCGCGACGTGGTTCACCAGCTCGCCCGCCTTGACCCGGCCGGTCAGGTCGGGCGTCACGCCGGCGATGAGGCTCACGCGGCCGCCGTCGGCGGCGGCGAGCACGATCGCCGCGCTCTTCAGCTTGTCCTTCAGCTTGTCCATGGTCTCGCGCAGCGTCTTCGCGTCGGCGCCGTCCAGCGTCGCGGCGAGCACCTTGATGCCCTTGACGTCGTCCGCCTGGGCGGCCAGCTCGTCTCCCTGGCTCGCGGCCATCTTCGACTTCAGCTTCGCGAGCTCGCGCTCCAGCGTCTTCACGTTGTCCAGGATCTGACCGATGCGCGCGGTGAGCTCCGCGGGCGGCGCCTTCAGCGCGGCGGCCGCCTGGTGGAGCTGCTCCTCCTGCGCCTGCACCCACGCGAGGGCGCCCTCGCCGGTCACCGCCTCGACGCGGCGGATGCCCGCGGCGACGCCGCCCTCCGACACGATCTTGAAGAAGCCGATGTCGCCGGTGCGCTGCACGTGCGTACCGCCGCACAGTTCGGTGGAGAAGTCGCCCATGGCGAGCACCCGCACCTGGTCGCCGTATTTCTCGCCGAAGAGCGCCATGGCGCCGGCGCGGATGGCGTCGTCGTACTTCATGAGCCGCGCCGTCACCTCATGGTTGCGGCGAATGGCGTCGTTGACCAGCGCCTCGACCTCGCGCAGCTGCGCCTCGGTCATCGGCTCGTTGTGGGAGAAGTCGAAGCGGGTGCGCTGCGCGTCGACGAGGGAGCCCTTCTGCTGCACGTGCGGACCGAGCACCTTGCGCAGGGCCGCGTGCAGCAGGTGGGTCGCCGAGTGGTTCCACGCCGCGCGCGAGCGCGAGACGAGATCGACCTCCGCGCTCACCGTGTCCCCGAGCGCGACGGCGCCCGACTGCACGCTCCCGGTGTGGCCGTACACCTCCGCCTGGATCTTCTGCGTGTCGTCCACGGCAAAGACGCCCTGCGGCCCCACGATGCGGCCGCGGTCGCCGACCTGGCCCCCGGATTCCGCATAGAACGGCGTGCGATCGAGCACGATCACCCCGTGCTCGCCGGCGGCCAGCCGCTCCACCGGCGCGCCCTCGCGATACATCGCCACGACGCGGGCGTCGATCTTCAGGCTGTCATAGCCGTGGAACTGCGTGGCCTCGCCCGCGTACTCCATGGCGGCGCCCATGCTGAACTTCGACGCGGCCCGGGCGCGCTCGCGCTGGCGCTCCATCGCCGCCTCGAAACCCGCATGGTCCACCTGCACGCCGCGCTCCCGCGCGATGTCGGCGGTGAGATCGAGCGGGAATCCGAAGGTGTCGTAGAGCTGGAACACCGTCTCGCCGTCCAGCGTGCCCGCGCCCTTCGCGAGCGCGCCCTCCAGCACTTTCATGCCGTGCTCGAGCGTCTCGGCGAAGCGCTCCTCCTCGGCGCGCAGCACCTGCATCACGCGCTCCTGCGCGGCGGTGAGTTCGGGGTAGGCCTCGCCCATCACCCGCACCAGGTCGGGCACGATCCGATAGAAGAACGGCTGCTTCTGGCCGAGCTTGTAGCCGTGGCGGATGGCGCGGCGGACGATCCGCCGCAGCACGTAGCCGCGGCCCTCGTTGCCGGGAATCACCCCGTCCACGATCAGGAACGAGCAGGCGCGGATGTGATCGGCGATCACCTTCAGCGATGCCGACGAGAGGTAGTCGGTGCCGGTTTCGCGCGCCGCGGCCTTGATGAGATCCTGGAAGAGATCGATCTCGTAATTGGAGTGCACGCCCTGCAGCACCGCGGCGATGCGCTCGAGGCCCATGCCGGTGTCCACCGAGGGCTTGGGCAGCGGATGCAGCCGCCCGTGCTCGTCGCGGTTGAACTGCATGAACACGAGGTTCCAGATCTCGATGTAGCGGTCGCCGTCGGCCTCGGGCGTGCCGGGCGGGCCGCCCGCCACTTCCGGGCCGTGGTCGTAGAAGATCTCCGAGCACGGGCCGCACGGCCCGGTGTCGCCCATCTGCCAGAAATTGTCCGAGCCGCCGCCGGGCTTGTCGCCGATGCGGGTGATGCGGTCTTCCGGAACGCCGATCTCCTTGGCCCAGATGCCGTAGGCCTCGTCGTCGGTCTGGTACACCGTGACCCAGAGCTTGTCCTTCGGCAGCCCGTAGGCCTGCGTCAGCAGTTCCCAGGCGTAGTGGATGGCGTCGCGCTTGAAGTAGTCGCCGAAGCTGAAGTTGCCCAGCATCTCGAAGAACGTGTGGTGGCGGGCGGTGTAGCCGACGTTCTCGAGGTCGTTGTGCTTGCCGCCCGCCCGCACGCTGCGCTGCGAGGTGGTCGCGCGCTTGTAGGGCCGCACGTCCTTGCCGAGGAACACGTCCTTGAACTGCACCATCCCCGAGTTGGTGAAGAGCAGCGTGGGGTCGTTGGCCGGCACCAGCGGGCTCGAGGCAACGACCTGGTGGCCGCGCTCCTCGAAGAACTTGAGGAAGCGGCTGCGGATCTCGGAGGATTTCATGCGGGGCGGACGCAAATCACTGAAAACGGGAGATTTTCGCCCGAACGGCGGATTGGCGCAACGGCGCCGCGGGAATCGTCGCGGCGATGCCTACCGGCGGCGCTGCCGGCCGAGCCGCGCCCGCACCTTGCCGTACAGCGCCATGCCGCCCTCGAGCACCGAGGAAACGTCGATGGCGAGCGTGTAGGGCCCGAAATTCGGCCGGAGCCAGCGTCTCAAGCGCTCGCGCGGCCCGAGGCGGCGCGTGTACTTGGCAGGGTCCGAGACGCCGAGGGCCAGCCAGTCGCGCCCGCTCGCGCGCCACAGGTTGGCCGACTCGATGTCGCGCCACTCGACCAGTCCGTAGCCGCTGCCCTCCACCTCCACGCCGAACCCATCCACCCGCGCGGGGCGCGGATGCGCGGCAAGGCGCTGATAGAGGTCCACCGCGCGGGTGCCGAAGGTGAGGATGAGGATCCACCCGAGCGGCATGTCGTAGGGCGTCTTGGGTCCGAGCACGAAGCCGATGCCGCCGGCCACCGCAATGCACGAAAGCACCAGCCAGGTCATGTGGATGCGGCGGATGTCGGGCGGCATGGCGAGCGGCTAGAGGAGCATGGCCACCGCCGACGCGGCCACGAGCGTGGCGAGCGTGCCGGACACGAGCGTGCGGCCGCCGAGCGCGACGATTTCGGCCCGGCGCTCGGGCGCGAGCGTGGCGAGGCCGCCGATCATGATGCCGAGGCTGCCCAGGTTCGCGAACCCGCACAGCGCGTAGGTCATGATGAGGCGGCTGCGCGGCGACAGCGCCTCGGGCGGGAGCTGCGACAGATTGAAGTACGCCACGAATTCGTTGAGCACGGTCTTGGTTCCCATCAGGCTGCCGGCCACCGGCGCCTCGTGCCACGGAATGCCGGCGAGCCACACGAGGGGGGCCATGGCCCAGCCGAGCATGCGCTGCAGCGTCAGCACATCCCCTGAGACCGCGGGGAGCAAGGACAGTGCCGCATTCGCGAGGTGCACCAGCGCCACGAGCACGAGCAGCATGGCAACGATGTTCACCAGCAGCGCGGCGCCCTCAAGCGTCCCCCGGGTGACTGCGTCCATGCTGCTCTCGGCCGTGTACTGCGAAACGATCTCGCCCTGGGTGCGCGCGACGTCTCCGGGCA
Source organism: uncultured Enterobacteriaceae bacterium (assembly GCA_964552535.1). Taxonomy (GTDB): domain Bacteria; phylum Pseudomonadota; class Gammaproteobacteria; order Burkholderiales; family SG8-39; genus CAZKHE01. The sequence goes on from CAZKHE010000025.1 coordinate 12,966, forward strand.
CCATGAGCACGGCGATGGCCACCGCGGCCGGCGTCGCGATGATCGACGCGATGAGGATGTGCCCGAGGGCGTCCGGAATGGTGCGCGCAAGCAGCGTGGCGTACAAGACCATCACCGTCCCGGCGATGGTCGCCATGCCGCAGGTCATGGTCACGAAGAGCTCGCTGCGGGTCATCCGCGCGAGATAGGGCCGCACGAAGAGCGGCGCTTCGACCATGCCGACGAAGACGTTCGCCGCCGCCGCGACGCCGACGGCGCCGCCGAGTCCGAGGGTGCGCCGCAGGACGGCGGCGAACCCGCGCACGATCCACGGGAGGATCCGCCAGTGGAAGAGCAGCGCGGAGAGCGCGGAGATCACCAGCACGATCGGCAGGGCGCGGAACGCGAGGACGAACGAGCTCATCCCGGGCCGCTCTTCATAGGGCGACTCGCCGCCGCCCAGAAAGCCGAACACGAACGAGGCGCCCGCCTGCGTCGCGCGGTCGACGGCGCTCACCGCGCGGTTGAGGAGCAGGAACACATCGCCGAAGGCGGGCATCTTCAGGAATGCCGCCGCGAGCAGCACGGTGAGTGCCGCACCGGCGAGTACCGGCCGCCACGGCACCGCCCGCCGGTTCTCCGACACCGCCCAGGCAAGGGCGTGCAGCAGCAGGAATCCGGCGATGGCCTGGAGGAGGGTCACGTGGCGCGGGCGGCGGGAAAGGACCGCGGCATTGTAAGCAACGCCCGCGAGGCTGACGTTGCACGGTGCCCGGCGCATGGCGCGCCGCCGGGTCAGTCGGCGTCTTCGGTCCCGCCGACCACCTTGCGGATCACGTCGAACGAGAACCCGCGGCCCTGCAGGAAACGCATCTGCTTGGCGCGGCCCGCCGCGTCGGGCGCGGGGGCGCCGAAGCGCTTTTCCCAGGCCTGGCGGGCACGCTCCAGCTCGGTCGCGCGCGCGACCTCCACCGCGCGTGCGGCGGTCTCGTCGGACACACCCTGGCGGCGCAGCTCGTGCGCGATGCGCGAGGCGCCGAACTTGCGGGCCAGACTACCCGCGCGGGCTTCGGCATAGCGTTCGTCGGAAAGGAGCTTGCGCGCCGCGAGATCGTCGAGCAGTGCCTCGACTTCATCGGCGCCGCGCGCATGCGGAAGGAGCTTGCGCGCCAGCTCCGCGCGGGAGTGGTCGCGCCGCGCGAGCATCGCGACGGCGCGGCTCCTGAGCGACGGTTCGGGCTTGCTCAAGCCTCTTCGGCTTCGGCCTCGGCGCCCGCGCCGGCGGGCGTGACGACGCCCATCTTCTCGCGGATCTTCGCTTCGATCTCGGCGGCGAGCTCCGGATGCTCCCTGAGGTGCTCGCGCGCGTTGTCCTTGCCCTGGCCGATGCGGTCCTTCTTGTAGGCGTACCAGGCGCCGGATTTCTCCACCACGCCCGCGTTGACGCCGAGCTCGAGGATCTCGCCTTCGCGCGAGATGCCCTCGCCGTAGAGGATGTCGAACTCCGCCTGCCGGAATGGCGGCGCGACCTTGTTCTTCACCACCTTCACGCGGGTCTCGGAACCGATCACCTCCTCGCCCTTCTTGATCGAGCCGGTGCGCCGGATGTCCATGCGCACGGAGGCGTAGAACTTGAGCGCGTTGCCGCCCGTGGTGGTTTCCGGGTTGCCGAACATCACCCCGATCTTCATGCGGATCTGGTTGATGAAGATGACCAGCGTGTTGGTGCGCTTGATGTTGCCGGTGAGCTTGCGCAGGGCCTGGCTCATCAGCCGTGCCTGCAGGCCGGGGAGCTGGTCGCCCATCTCGCCCTCGATCTCGGCCTTGGGCACGAGCGCGGCGACGGAGTCGATGACCACGAGGTCCACCGAGCCGGAGCGCACCAGCATGTCGGCGATCTCCAGCGCCTGCTCGCCGGTGTCCGGCTGGGAGATCAGCAGGTCGTCGATGTTGACGCCGAGCTTGGCGGCATACTGCGGATCGAGCGCGTTTTCCGCGTCGATGTACGCGGCGGTGCCGCCGAGCTTCTGGATCTCGGCCACGACCGACAGGCAGAGCGTGGTCTTGCCGGACGACTCCGGGCCGTAGATCTCCACGACGCGGCCGCGCGGCAGGCCGCCGACGCCCAGGGCGACGTCCAGCCCGAGCGAGCCCGTCGAGACGACCTGGACGTCCTGCGCCGCTTCCGCGTTCATGCGCATGATCGAGCCCTTGCCGAACTGCTTCTCGATCTGGGCGAGCGCGGCGGCGAGAGCCTTCGACTTGTTCTCTTCCATGTGTTTCTCGATGTCCTTCTCGATGAGCACGGCTATTCTCCCATAAACGCGATCGGCGACAGACGCGCGGACGGCGGTGCGGAGCGGCCCGCGCACGCACCCGAGGGACTCGGGCGGGACCAGTCTCGGGCCGCGGGTGGCTCAGGAGATGAGTCGGCGCGGGCCGGCCGCAGGCCGGGTCAGGACGGCTGCGCGGCGGCGAATGCGAGGAGCGCGGCGCCGTCCATCGGGCGGGCGAGCGCGTAGCCCTGGGCATAGTCGCAGCCGAGGGCTTCGAGCAGGACCAGGTCGGCCTCGCTCTCGACGCCTTCGGCGACGCTCTTCAGGTTGAAGCGGCGCGCGAGCTCGAGGCTCGACTCGAGGATCGCGCGCGCCGCGGGCTTCGACCCCGCGCCGGTGACGAAGCCGCGATCGATCTTGAGCTCGGTGAAGGGGATGCGGCCGAGCTGGTCCATGGACGCATAGCCGGTGCCGAAGTCGTCGATCGAGAGCCCGAATCCGCGCATGCGCAGGCGGGCCAGGTTGGCGAGCACCGGCACGACGTTGTCGGCGGCCATGCTCTCGGTGATCTCGAACACGACGCACTCCGGCGCGACGCCGTGCTCCGCACAGCACAGGCTGATGCGGTCCGTGACGCCCGGATCGACCAGGAATGCGTTGGAGAGGTTGATGGCGACCGACAGTCCGGCGTGGCCGGCCTCGTGCCAGCCGCGCACGGCGGCGACCGACCGCTCGATGACCGCCCAGGTCAGGTCCGCGATCAGCCCGGTGCGCTCGGCGACGCCGATGAATTCCCCCGGCGGCACGAGGCCGTGCTGCGGATGGCGCCAGCGCGCGAGCGCTTCGGCGCCGACCATGCGGCGGCCGTGGAGGGCGAACTTCGGCTGGAAGTAGGGCTCGATTTGTTGGGCGTCGATGGCCGCGCGCACGTCGCGGTAGACGAACGGCTCGCGCGTGCGCTGCGCCTCGGTCGGACGCTGCGCGAGACGTGCGAGGAGCGGCGCGAGCTTCTCGCGGGTCACCGGCTTGTCCAGCACGCCGAGCACGTTGAGGCCCGACTCGCGGGCCATGCGCTCGACGCTGCCGAGCAGCGTCCGGTCCATGGCGCTCATCACGATGACCGCGCCGACCCGGCGCCGCTCGCCGAGCCGGCGCAGCAGCTCGATGCCGTCCATGCCGCTCATGTTCACGTCGCACAGCGCGAGCGGCAGGTCGCCGCTGCACGCATCCAGGCGTTCGAGCGCCTCGCGCCCGTCCTCGGCCTCGATGACGTCGGCGCCGGACAGCGCGCGCACCGCAGCGCTCGCCATGCGGCGCTGGATCGCATCGTCCTCGACCACCAATACATTCATTGCAGGCTCCCGCAGTCCGCGCATTGCACCAAATCCGGGCATGCGGGCGAGGACCGAACAAAGCGGGGATTCGGCCCCGTTTCGCGGTTTCGGCGCCTCATGCGACGGCCGCGGAGCGCGCCTGCCATGTCTGCCGTGCCGCCGTCACCTCGACCATCACCGCGTCGAAGTCGCGTCGCACCTGCGCCACGAGTGCGGCGCACTCGGGTGCGTCCCCCGCCTTGGCGGCGCTCTCCAGCTCGCGGCAGCGCTCGCCCAGCGGCGTCATGGCGACGGTGAAGAACGACCCGGCAAGGGTATGCGCGACCTTGCCCGTCTGCGCCAGATCGCCGGCGGCATGGAGGCTCTCGAGCTCGGCCACGCGCTCCGGCTGCAGATCGACGAAGAGATCGAGCAGCTCGAGGGCCAGCGCGGCATCCCCGCCGCTCCGCTTCAGCAGCACGCTGCCGTCGAACTGGGCGGGCGCAGCGCCCGGCGCGACGGCCGACGCAAGCGGGGCTTCACCCGCGCCCTGCATGGCCGCTTCGGCCCCGGCGACCCGGGCAAGATGGCGGTCGAGGGCGGCAGCGAGCGCCTCGGGATCCAGCGGCTTGGTGAGATAGTCGTCCATGCCGGCGGCGATGCACCGCTCGCGGTCACGTTCCATGGCATGCGCGGTGAGCGCGATCAGCGGCGTCCGGCGGGCGCCCGCCTCGAGCGCCCGGATGCGCCGCGCCGCCTCGAGCCCGTCCACCTCGGGCATCTGCACGTCGAGGAACACGACGTCGAAGTGCTCGCGTGCGAACGCGGCCACGGCGGCGGCGCCGTCGCCCGCGATCTCGACGCGATGCCCGAGCCGCGTGATCAGCCGCCGCACGAGCTGCTGGTTCACCGGGTGGTCCTCCGCGACGAGGATCGCGGCGCGCAGGCCGGCCGGCGGTCGCTGCGCGGGCGCCTTCGCGTCGCCCGCATCGCTCCCCGGCTCGTCGAGCAGGCGCTTGAGCTCCCGATCGAGCTCCGGCTCCAGCACCGGCTTGCGCAGGAAGCCGGCCGCGGCGGCCGGCACGGCCTCCCGCACCACCGAGCCGGCCCCGGCGGCGGTGAGCAGCATCACGACGTGCGCGGCAGGGTCCGCGTCGGCGAGGGTGCGCGCGACCTCGGTCCCGTTCTCCTCGCCGAGCACCGCGGCGATCATCACGAGGTCGAAGCGATCCACCGGGGTGTCGCGGCCGCGCAGCTTGCGCATCGCCTGCGCGCCGTTCGCGGCCACCTCGACCCGCGCCCCGCGGGTGGTGAGCAGCCGTTCGAGCACCTCGCGCGCGGCCGGGTTGGCGTCCACGACGAGCGCCGTGCGTCTCCGCAGCTTCGCCGCGGCGGCGACGGGAGAGCGGCCGGATGCCGCGCGCAGCGGATAGGCGAACCGGAAGGTGCTGCCCTGCCCCGGCGTGCTGGTCGCGTCCAGCGTGCCCTCGAGGAGCTGCGCGATGCCGCGGCAGATCGACAGGCCGAGGCCGGTCCCGCCGTACTTGCGGGACACCGACGAATCCGCCTGGGTGAACGGCAGGAAGAGCTTCTGCAGCTTCTCCGGCGGAATGCCCGCGCCGGTATCGCGCACGGTGGCGACGAGGGTCGGCGTCGCCCCCTGCAGCGCCACGTCGAGCGCCATCTCGACCTCGCCCGCCGCGGTGAACTTGATGGCGTTGCCGACCAGGTTGATCAGCACCTGGCGCAGCCGCGTGGGATCGCCGAGCACCAGCGCGGGAACCTCGGGCGCGACGCGCACCACCAGCTCGAGCCCCTTCGCGTGCGCCTGCATCGCCAGCATGCGCGCGACGCCGGCCGCGACCTCGCGCGGATCGAGCGGAATCCACTCGACGCGCATCTTGCCGGCCTCGATGCGCGAGAAATCCAGGATGTCGTTGATGATGTGCAGCAGCGCCTCGGCGGAGCTCTGCACCGTCTGCAGGTACTCGCGCTGCTCGCCGGTGAGATCCGTCTCCAGCGCGAGGCGGGTCATGCCGATCACGCCGTTCATCGGCGTGCGGATCTCGTGGCTCATGTTGGCCAGGAACTCGCTCTTCGCCCGGCTCGCGGCCTCGGCGAGCTCCTTCGCGGCGCGCACCTCGCGCTCGGCCTCGCGCATGTCGGTGAGGTCGATGAGCGTGCCGATCACGCCCGCCGGCGAACCGTCGGCATTGGTGAAGCAGGCCTTGCGGAAGAGGATGTGCCGTGCCGCGCCCTTGCGTTCGACGGTCATCTCGAAGGCCTGCGTGCCGCCGCGCTCCATCAGCTCCAGGTCGCGGGCGCGATGGAACGCCGCCTCCTCCGCATTGAACAGGTCGGCGCTGGTGTGCCCGAGGATCGTTGCGCGCGGCCGGCCGAGGAGCTCCTCGAACGCGCGGTTCACGCCGATGTACGTCCCGGCCGCATCCTTGAAGTAGATCGGCAGCTGCACGAGATCGAGCAGCTCGCGCATGAAGCGCAGCTGGTCGACCAGCCGGTCCTCGGCGGTGCGGCGGTCGGTCACGTCCTCCAGCGAGGCCACGATGCCGCGCAGCAGGCCGCGCTCGTCCTCGATCGCCTGCCCGGCGAAGCGCATCAGCCGCACGCTCCCCTGTGCATTGACGAAACGGAACTCCGCGCCGCCGGGCGTGCCCGCCGCCCCCTGGCCGGAGCGCCGCAGTTGCGCGAGGTGCGCGCCGAGGGCGTCCCGGTCGGCGTCGAGCGCGAAGTCGAGGAGGTTCAGGCCGATGCTCGCCTGCGCCGCGAACCCGAGGATGCGCTCCCAGCCGGGGTTGACGAACACCACCACGCCGCCCGCGTTGGTCTGCACGATGGCGTCGCGCAGCGTGTGCACCAGGCCGCGGTAGCGCTGTTCGCTCGCGCGCAGCGCCGCCTGCCCCTCGACCCGGCCGGTGATGTCGCGCACCTGCGCGGTCTGCAGCGCGGTCTCTCCGAGCATGCCCGTCGTGACGGTGAGCTCGGCCGGGAAGCGGGTGCCGTCGGCGCGCACGAGCATGGTCTCGAGGCGCCGGGGCGCCGCCGCGCCGACGCCCGCCTGGAAGAGGCCCGGCGCACCACCGCGCGCGTCGCGTGGAAGGATGAGGTCCGCGAGCGGCCGGTCGCGCGCCGCCGCCGGGTCCAGTCCGAACAGCCGGCGCGCCGCCGGGTTCATGTCCATCACGCGACCCTGCGCGTCGAGCGCGATGACGCCGTCGGCGGCGGAATCGAGCACCAGCCGCGCGCGCGCTTCGCTCTCGGCGAGCTGCCCGTTGAGGGCGGCGAGGCGCACCGCGAGCGCCTCGCGTGCCCGCAGGCTGCGCCACGCGGCGGCGGTCGATAACAGCACCAGCGCGAGGCAACCCGCGATCGCGATCGCGCTCGGCAGCAGCTTGCGCAGCCACTGCGCGGCCAGGCGCGACTGCGCGATTTCGGCGACGGCGACGAGCGGCTGCGAGGGCGACGCCCGGTACGCGGCGATGCTCGCCACCCCCTGCAGGCCGGCGCCATCCCACTCGCCGTACGGGACGTCGGCGAGCCGCGCGAGGAACGGCGCGCCGCCGGCGTGGGTCCCCGGCGGCGCGAGCGCAGTGCCGGTGGCGGTGATCAGCACGCCGTCGTACCGGAGCAGCGCCGCGCCGTCCGCGGTGCCGTCGCGCATGACCTCCTGGTGGCTCGCGAACCAGTCCGGATTCACGGTGGCCACCAGGTGCAGACGCGCCATCGCCGGCGTCGCGATGCGCTTGACGAGGGCGAAGTAGTGGACGCCGACGTCGCGCGCCTCGCCCTCCGCGTGGAAGTCGCGCCCGGCCCGCGGCGCGGAGATCGGCGCCGTCCCGGGACGGTCCAGCGTCGCGATCACCTCGGGCGGCACGACCCGGCCTTCGTTGCGGGGATCGGAGCTCGCGAGAATGCTGCCGAGCTCGTCGGCAAGCGACACGCTCCGCACCATCGGCAATCGCCGCGCCGCGTCCGCGAGCAGGCGCTGCGAACTCGACGGATCGGTGCGCTCCCCGGGACCGGAGAGGGTCTCGGCGATCAGGTCGAGACTCAGCTCCACGGAGGCGACGCCGCGGGTCGCATGGTCCTCGAGCTCGCGCGCGAGGTTGGCGGAGGCATGGACGGCTTCGTCCTCGACGTGGCGCCACAGGTTCCACGCGAGCACGGCGGCGACGCCGAGCAGCACGAGCGCGAACAGGCCGCCGAGGGCGAGTGCCGTGCGCTCGGCAGTTGCCGTGATTCGAGTGGACGAAGGACGCAAGGCTATTCCCGCACCACGATGGGTTCGAGGCCGTGCGCCTGCGCGGCGCGCGCCAGCCGGCCGTCGCGCTGCACGTCCGCGACGAACCCGTCGACGTAGGCGAGCCACGCGGGGTCGCCCGGCTTGACCGCGTAGGCGTACGACACGAGATGGAACGGCTCGCGCGGCGTCAGCAGCCGCGCCCAGTCGGCCTGGGGCAGGAGCCGGCGGGTATACGGAAAGTCGCTGATGAAGACGTCGGCGCGTCCGGCCTGCACCTCGGCCTCCCGGGTCGCCGGCGGACGCACCACGGAGAGCGTCGCATGGCGCAGCCGCTCACGCATCACCGGCTCCATCACCGTCCCCGCCTGCACCGCCACCACGACGCCGGGACGGTCCATGTCCTCCCAGGTCGGCACGGCGCGGGCGGTGCGCGTGGCGACGGCGTAGAAGTCGCTCCGCAGGTACGGTCGGGTGAAGGCGAGCGCGGCGGCACGCGCCGGCGTCACGCCGACCGCGAACATGGCCACGTCGCAGCGGCCGCCGGTGACGTCCGCCACGAGCGTCGGGAAGGACGAATCCACGTGCTCGACGCGCACGCCGAGCGCGGCGCCGAGCGCGCGGGACAGGTCGATGTCGATGCCGGAGAGCTGCCCCGTGCGTGGATGGCGAAAGGTGACGCCGTAGTAGTCCGGCCAGATGCACACGCGCAGCGTGCCGTCGGCGCGCACGCGCGCAAGCGTGTCAGGGGACGCAGGCGGCTGCGCGCCGGCCGGCTGCGCGGCCGCGAGCAGCGCCGCGCACAAGAACATCATCAAGCGATTCACCACGGACTCCGGGCGGGCGAGCGTGCCCGGCGGCGGCGCGGAGGCAACAGCTCATGCCGGAATATCGGCCGTGCGGCGCCGATCTGTAGCGGGCTGGGGGGAGCGTGGGGGGGCATCGCCCGGGGAGGTTAGCGGCTGCGCCGGCGCTTGCCGACGCGGCGACGCGGGACCCGAGGCCGTTTGTCACGCGGCGCGGCAGGCACCGCCCCGCGGCGCCGCCGACGCGGCACGCCCTCAGGCGTACCCGGAGAGGCGCACCGGTATCCGGCGCGGGCCGAACGGCTTCGCGAACTCGCCGTAGCGCCCGGCGAGCGCACCGCCGCACTCGCGGCAGCGGCCGTCGGCGGTCACCCGGTAGTTCAGGATGCGGTGCCAGTCGCGCACGATGACCGCATTCGCGCAGTGCGGGCAGTAGGTGGTGCCGCCCTCGGCGTCGTGCACGTTGCCGGTGTAGACGTAGCGCAGGCCGTTCGCCTTCGCAATCTCGCGCGACCGAGTGAGCGTGGCAGCCGGCGTCGGCGGCAGGTCGTTCAGCTTGTAGTCCGGATGGAAGGCGGTGAAGTGCAGCGGCACGTCGGGGCCCAGCTCGCACGCGATCCACTTCGTCATCGCGTCGATCTCCTCGGGCGAGTCGTTCTTCCCGGGGATCAGGAGCGTGGTGAGCTCGAACCAGACGTCGGTCTCGTGGCGCAGATAGACCAGCGTGTCGAGCACCGGAGCGAGATGCGCACCGGTGAGGGAGAAATAGAACTCCTCGGTGAACGCCTTCAGGTCCACGTTCGCCGCGTCCATCTTCGCGTAGAACTCGCGGCGGGGCACGGCGTGCATGTAGCCGGCGGTGACCGCGACGGTCTTCACGCCCCGCGCGTGGCAGGCATCGGCCACGTCCATGGCGTACTCGGCGAAGATCACCGGGTCGTTGTAGGTGAACGCGACCGACTTGCAGCCCAGGTCCTCCGCGGCGCGCGCGATGGTTTCCGGCGCGGCCTCGTCCATGAGGCGGTCCATCTCGCGGGACTTCGAGATGTCCCAGTTCTGGCAGAACTTGCAGGCGAGGTTGCAGCCGGCGGTGCCGAACGAGAGGATCGAGCTCCCCGGGTGGAACTGGTTGAGCGGCTTCTTCTCGATGGGATCGACGCAGAAACCGGACGAGCGCCCGTAGGTGGTGAGCACCATCCGGTCGCCTTCGCGCGCGCGCACGAAGCACAGACCGCGCTGCCCCTCGTGCAGTTTGCAGTCGCGCGGGCAGAGGTCGCACTGGATGCGGCCGTCGTCCAGGCGATGCCACCAGCGGGCGTCGATATTGGCCATGTCAGTGCGGCGCCTCCAGGTCGGCCTCGCGCCACTTCAGCACCTCGTAGCGCCAGACGGTGCAGCGCGTCGTGCGCGTGTCGGCGGGCAGCCCGGCCTTCTGCTTGAGGTGCGCGAGGAACGTCTCCGGGTCGGGCAGCTGCTCCCACACCTGCGGCAGGAAGGTGCCGCGCCGCCCGTCGCACGCGAGGATGAGCCCGTCCACGCCGGGACGGAGCTGCGCGATCAGGTCGTCGTGATCGCCGAACGCCAGCAGCGTCGGCGCGGAGAGCACCGACACCTCGATGCCGACGCGATCGAGCTCCGCCGGCGTGAGCGGCGGGAAGCGCGGATCGCGCAAGGCCGCGGCGCGCGCGTTCGCCGCCACGTCCTCGCCGAGCGGGCGATGCGCCTCGAGCGACCCGATGCAGCCGCGCAGGCGGTCGTTGAGCGTGAGCGTGACGAACGAGGCGCGATGCTCGCGCAGCCACGGTTCGTCGGGCAGCGCCGCCACGGGGCCGCGGCCCAGCGCGGCGGCGACGGCGCCGCGCGCGATCGCGACGAGGGTGCGGCCGTGCTCGTCGCCGAAGCGCGCCGCATGCGGCTCCCGGAAGGCGAACGACGCGTAGCCCACCACCCGGTCGCGGCCGCCGGCGGTGTCGCCGGAGTTGCGGACGTCGAGGAGCTCGCCGACCAGTCCGCGGCGCTGCGCGGTGCGCAGGAAGCCCGCGAGCGGCGTCGCGCCGCACGCCTGCTCGTGGTCGAGCGCGGTGTCGTACGCGAGGATCGCCTCGACGGTGCGCTGATCGATCTCGCGCGCGGCATCGTAGCGCCGGTAGTGCGACAGGTCGGTGCTGATGACGATGAGGGTCTCGGGACCGCCCCACAGTGCGTCGAGCACCTCGGCGACCGCTTCCACGCTGGCCGCACCGACCACGAGGGGCACGAGCGTGAACTCGCCCAGCACGGTCTGCAGGAACGGCAGCTGCACCTCCAGGGCGTGCTCCTGCGCATGGGTCGCTGCGGAGACGCCCACCTGCGCCAGTGCGCCGAGCTCGCGCACGGCGCCGGCGTCCACGGGAACGCGCCCGAGCGGCGTGTCGAACGCCGTCGCGGCGGGCAGCGCGAGGCCGCGCACCGCGACGCGATGGCAGGGCCCGAGCAGCACCACGCGCTTCACGATGCCGCGCGCGGGCTTGAGCAGCGCGTAGGCATTCGCCGCGACCGCGCCCGAATAGATGTAGCCGGCGTGCGGCACGATGATCGCCTTCGGAAATGCCGGCGCGGGGCGGCCAGCATTCGCCTCGGCGAGGTAGCCGTTGACCTCGCTCGCAAGCGCGGCGGGGTCGCCCGGATAGAACATGCCGGCGACGGCGGCGGGGCGGATGGCGTTCATGGCGTGCTCCATGCGTTCGCACTTGAGGCCGCCGCGCACCGGATCAATCCCCCGGCCGGCGGATGCGTCTGACTCTACTGCGACGCGGGCGGCTTGCGTAGCTCGTCAGGGACGCGCACCGCCCGCCAGCGCGGCGCGCCCGTGCTTTCCATCACGTCGCCGGCCACCCGGCCCTCGAGCATGACCGCCCGTCCGGCGCCCTTCGGCAGGGTGAACCAGACGCGATCGCCCACGATGCGAAAGTCGGTCACCGGGATGGGGCGTCCCGCCACGCCGAGCGCCGCGGTGGTCCGGCCCGCGGTCTGCTCGACGACGAGCGGGAGTGCCGACCTCGCGCCCGCGGCGGGCGCGTCGAGGGTCCAGTTCCCGGCGATGCGCGCCGGCACGGTGTAGTGGTACAGGACGGTCCGCGCGCTGCCCGAGATGGGAATCTTCTCCTCGAGCTCGAAGGTCACCACGCGGTCGTGCTGCCAGGGCACCAGCGGGTAGTCGTGCGCGACCACGCGCGCGCCCGCGGGCAGCTCGGCGAGCATCTTCGGCACGAGCTTCGTGACCATGTTGGGCAGGAGATACGTGGTGACCACGGTCGCGCCGGCGAGGCTCGTCTCGAACAGGTCGCCGCGGACGAAACGCACGCGGTCGCCGACGCCGGCAGCCGCCGCGTTCGCGGTGGCGAGCGCGACCAGCTTCGCGTCGATGTCGATGCCGACGCCCGCGCGGGCGCCGTAGCGCCGCACCGCCTCGATGGGAATGCGCCCATCGCCCGAGCCGAGGTCCATCACCACGTCGTCGGTCCGGATCCCGGCCATCTTGAGCATCTCGTCGACGATGACCGTCGGCGTGGGCACGTACGGCCCGGCGTCGAGCTGGGCGGCCGCGGAACCGGGCAGCAGCGCCGCCGTGCAGGCGACAAGCAAGAGACGCTTCATGGCTCGGTGCGCTCCAGCACGCCCTGCAGCGCCACGATCACGGCCTGGCGGCGGATCGCCTCGCGGTCCCCAGCGAAGCGCTGCGTGGCGGCGTCCACCGCGCCCCCCGGGACGGCCCACGCGAAGCACACGGTGCCCACCGGCTTGGCGTCGCTGCCGCCCGTCGGTCCCGCGATGCCGGTGATCGCGACGGCGATGCTCGCGCGGCTGTGCAGCAGCGCGCCGCCCGCCATTTCACGCGCGGTCTCCTCGCTCACCGCGCCGTGCTGCGTGAGCGTCTCGGCGCGCACGCCGAGGCACTCGCGCTTGGCCTCGTTGGAATAGGTGATGAAGCCGCGCTCGAACCACGCGGAGCTGCCGGCGATGGCGGTCACCGCCTCGGCCACCCAGCCGCCGGTGCAGGACTCGGCGGTGGCGAGCATCCAGCCGCGCGCGCGCAGTCCCGCGCCGACGAGGGTCGCGAGGGCGTGCAGCATGTCGCTCATGCAACGAGCCGCGCCACCAGCGCGATCACGAGGAGGGTGTAGAACGCCGCGAGCAGGTCGTCGAACATGACGCCGAAGCCGCCCTTCACGGTGCGGTCGAAATAGCGGATGGGCGGCGGCTTGATGACGTCGAACACGCGAAAGGCGAAGAAGGCGAGTCCCTGCCACAGCGGCCCGGCAGGCGTGAGCCACAGCACCAGCATGAACGCGACGATCTCGTCGATGTTCATGCTGGTGTGGTCCTGGATGCCCAGCGCGCGGCCGGTACGGTCCGCAGCCCAGATGCCGGCGACGAACAGCACCGCGATCACGGCCAGCAGCGCCCCGGGGGCGAGCCAGGCCGCGAGCACGTGGTACAGCGGAAAAGCGAGCAGCGTGCCGACCGTGCCGGGGGCGAACGGCGACAGCCCGGTGCCGAAGCCGAGCGCGACGAAATGCGCCGGATGCGAGAGCATGAACGGCGCGGTGGGCCGGAGGATGGCGTTCATCGGAAGTGATCGTAGCCGGGATCGCCGATGGGCATCGGCGCGCCGTCCGGCCCGCACACCGTCACGCCGCTGCCCGCGGTCATGCGTCCGATGCGCGTCACCGCCACGCCGGCGGCCTCGCCCGCGCGCTGCACCGCTTCGCGCGCCTCCGGCGGCGCAGTGAACGCGAGCTCGTAGTCGTCGCCGCCCGCAAGCATGCAGGACCAGGCCAGGCCCGGGTCGACCGCGGCCAGAGCCGGGGCGCGCGGCAGGGCCGCCGCCTCGATCTCGGCGGCGAGTCGCGAGCGCTCGCAGAGGTGGCCGACGTCCGCGACCAGGCCGTCGGAGACGTCGATCGCCGCAGTGGCGGCGCCACGCAGGCGCCGCCCGAGCGCCACGCGCGGCTCCGGCGCGTGCAGGCGCTCGAGGCACGCCTCGCGATGGGCCTCCGCCAGCGCGACCCGGCCCTGCAGCTCGGCGAGGCCGAGCGCGGCCTCGCCGGTCGCCCCCGACACCCAGAGGTCGTCGCCCGCCTGCGCGCCGTCGCGGCGCAGCGCGTAACCCTTGGGCAGCGTGCCGAAGGCGGTCACGCAGAACGTGCGCGGCCCGCGCGTGGTGTCGCCGCCGATGAGCTCGATGCCGTGGCGATCGGCGAGCGCGAAGAACCCGGCGGCGAAGGCGGCGAGCCAGCCCTCGTCGGCGTCGGGCAGGGCCAACGCGAGCGTGCACCAGCGCGGGTCGGCGCCCATCGCCGCGAGGTCCGAGAGGTTCACCGCGAGCGTCTTGTGGCCGAGCAGCCGCGCATCCGCACCGGCGAGGAAGTGCGTGCCCTCGCACAGCATGTCGGTGGTGACGGCGAGCGCGAGCCCGGTGGGCGCCTGCACCAGGGCACAGTCGTCGCCGACCCCCAGCGCCGCGCTCTTGGCCGGCCGCGTGAAGTAGCGGCGGATGAGGTCGAACTCGGAGGCCATGGCGCGGCTGCCGGCAGCGGCCCCGGAGCGGCTAGCGCGTACGCTCGCCGGGCCGCAGCGTCGCGGCGAGCTTGTCGAGCACGCCGTTGACGTACTTGTGCCCGTCGGTGCCGCCGTAGGCCTTCGCGAGCTCCACGCCTTCGTTGATGACCACGCGGTAGGGCACCTCGACCGCGTTGGCGAGCTCGTACGCGCCGATCAGCAGGATGCCGTGCTCCACCGGCGACAGCGCCTCGGGCTTGCGGTCGAGCACGGCGGCCAGCGCGGCATCCAGCCGTTCGCGCTGCGCGACCGCGCCGTCGACGAGCTGGCGGAAGTACTCGGCGTCCGCCTCGGCGAAGTCCGGCTCCTCGGCGAGGCCCGCGCGGATGTCGCGCACGTCGTTCTTCGCGATGAGCCACTCGTAGAGGGCCTTGAGCGCGAGTTCCCGCGCCCGGCGCCTTGCGGTGCGCGCGGTCACCGGGCTTCGCGCTCGATCTGCGCGAGCAGGTTCGCCATCTCCACCGCGGCGTCCGCGCAGTCGCGCCCCTTGGGGCCGGCGCGCACTTCGGCCTGCTCGTCGGTGTCGGTGGTGAGGATGCCGTTGGCGATCGGAATGCCGGTGTCGAGCTGGACCTGCATGATCCCGGCGGCGGATTCGTTCGACACCACCTCGAAGTGGTAGGTCTCGCCGCGGATCACCGCACCGAGCGCGACGAGTGCCTGGAAGCGGCCCGTCGCGGCGAGCTTCTGCAGCGCGAGCGGCACTTCGAGCGCGCCGGCCACGTCGAGGTTGCGGATGTCTTCCCGACGCACGCCCAGCTCCAGCAGGCGCGCGACGCAGGTCTCCTCTTCGGCGCGGCCGATGGGTTCGTTGAAGCGTGCGCGCACGATGCCGACGCGCAGGCCCTTGCCCGGGAGCGCGCTCATCCGCGCACCCGGTCGGGCTGCTCGTAGCCGGTCACTTCCAGCTCCCAGCCGGCCATGCTCGGCATCTTGCGCGGATTGGACATGAGGCGCATGCGCGCGACTTTCAGGTCGCGCAGGATCTGCGCGCCGATGCCGTAGGTGAGCAGGTTCTGCTTCGCCGGCGCGCGCGGGCGCGTCGCCACGGACGCGCGCTCGATCAGTTGCCCGGGGCTCTCGGTGCAGTTGAGCAGCACGATGACCCCGCGCCCCGCCGCGACGACGTGCGCGAGCGACTCGCCGACTCCCCACGAGTGGCCGGTCTCGCCGGCGTCGAGCAGGTCGATGAGCGACGTCGGCTCGTGAACCCGGACCAGCGTCTCCTCCTGCGTCTCGACGTCGCCGTACACGAGCGCGAGGTGCGCGGCACTGGAGACCTTCTCCACGTAGGTGACGAGGCGGAACGTGCCGTGGACGGTGGCGAGATCGCGCTCCGTCACCCGGCGGACGAGGCTCTCGTTGCGGCTGCGGAAGTGGATGAGATCGGCGATGGAGCCGATCTTGAGGCCGTGGCCCCGGCAGAACTCGACGAGGTCCGGCAGGCGCGCCATGGTGCCGTCGTCCTTCAGGATCTCGCAGATGACCGCGGCGGGTTCGAGCCCGGCGAGCGCGGCGAGGTCGCAGCCGGCTTCGGTGTGGCCCGCGCGTACCAGCACGCCGCCGGGCTGCGCCATCAGCGGAAAGATGTGGCCGGGCTGGACGATGTCGTCGGGCTTGGCGTCCGGGGCGACGGCCGCCTGCACGGTGCGCGCGCGGTCGTGCGCGGAAATCCCGGTGGTGACGCCGGTGGCCGCCTCGATCGACACGGTGAACGCCGTACCGAGGGGCGAACGGTTGTCGCGCACCATCGGCGGCAGGTTGAGCTGCCGGCAGCGCTGCTCGGTGAGCGTGAGGCAGATCAGGCCGCGCGCGTGCTTGGCCATGAAGTTGATCGCCTCGGGCGTGACGTGCTGGGCGGCGAGGACGAGGTCGCCTTCGTTCTCGCGATCCTCCTCGTCGACGAGGACGACCATGCGGCCGGCGCGGATCTCGTCGATGATCTCGGTGACGGGTGCAAGGCTCATGGCGGCGATTATACCGGCGCGGGTGACGCGTCCCCGGCGGCGGCCGTGCCGGCGGTCTCGTCCTCCCGCACGCGGAACCACGCGGCGTAGGCCGCCGGCAGGAAGAGCAGCGTCAGCACGGTCGCGACGAACAGCCCGCCCATGATCGCCACTGCCATCGGGCCGAAGAACGCGCTGCGCGTGAGCGGGATCATGGCGAGGATCGCCGCCAGCGCGGTGAGCATGATCGGCCGGAAGCGGCGCACGGTCGCGCCGACGATGGCGTCGCGCCGCTCCGCGCCGTGGGCGATGTCGCGCTCGATCTGGTCGATCAGGATCACCGAATTGCGCATGATCATGCCGGACAGCGCGATGGTGCCGAGCATCGCGACGAAGCCGAACGGCTTGTTGAAGAGCAGCAGGAAGGCGGTGACGCCGATGAGGCCGAGCGGCGCGGTGAGCACCACGAGCAGGACGCGCTGGAAGCTCTGCAGCTGCAGCATCAGCACGGTGAGCACCACCAGGACGAAGAGCGGCAGACCGGCGACGATCGACGCCCCGCCCTTCGCGCTCTCCTCGACCGCCCCGCCGAGCTGGATGAAGTAGCCCGGCGGCAGGGCCGCGCGGAGCGTCTCCATCTGCGGTGCGAGCGAGGCCACCACCGTCGCCGGCTGCACGCCGCCGTACACGTCGGCGCGCACCGTGATGGTGGGCAGGCGGTCGCGGCGCCAGATCACCCCTTCCTCGAGCTCGTAGTGCAACCGCGCGATCTGCGCGAGCGGCACGCTGCGGCCGGCGCGCGTGGGCACGGAGAGGTTCTCGAGCAGCCCCATGCGCTCGCGCTCCTGCGGCACGCTGCGCAGGAGCACCTCCACCAGCTTGTCCTGTTCCCGGTAGTAGGTCGCGGAAAGCCCGACGAGCGCGCCGTTCAGGAACGCGGCGAGCTCCTGCGAGGAGACCCCGAGCGCGCGGGCCTTCGCCTGGTCGATCTCCAGGCGGATGACCTTGGAGCGCTCGTCCCAGTCGAACTGCACGTTGACCGCCTCGGGATGACCCCGCATGACCTGCGCGACTTCGCCGGCGATGGTGCGCAGCCGGACCGGATCCTCGCCCGACACGCGGTACTGCAGCGGGAAGCCGACCGGCGGGCCGTTCTCCAGCCGCAGCACGCGTCCGCGCACCGCGGTGAACGCCTCGTCCTCGAACGCGGCGATGAGCTTCGCCCGCAGCCGCTCGCGCGCCGCGATGCCGGTGGTGGTGATGACGAACTGCGCGAACGACGGCGTCGGCAGCTGCTGGTCCAGCGGGAGATAGAACCGCGGGCTGCCGGTGCCGACGTAGCTCACGTAGTTGTCGATGCCCTCGGCGTGGCGCGCGAGCAGCGCCTCCATGCGGCGCACCTCGCGCTCGGTGGCGTCGAACGAGGCGCCCTCGGCGAGCTTGATGTCCACGAGCAACTCGAGGCGCGTGGACGCGGGGAAGAACTGCTGCGGCACGAAGCGGAAGCCCCACACCGCGACGGCGAACAGCCCCGCCGTCACCGCGATCACGGCGAGGCGGTGCGCGACGCACCCGTCCACGGCACGCCGGAAGGCGGCGTAGAAGCGCGCGGTCATGCGCGCGTTGGCACGAGCGATGGCGGCGAACGGCCCCCGGCCGGCCGGGGGCGCCGCGTGGCGCGCGGGCAGCAGGCGGTAGCCGAGGTACGGAATGACGATCACCGCGGCGACCCAGGAGATGACGAGCGCGATGGTCACGACCTGGAAGATGGAGCGCGTGTACTCGCCGGTGGACGACTGCGCGGTGGCGATGGGCAGGAAGCCGGCGGCGGTGACCAGCGTCCCGGTGAGCATCGGAAACGCCGTACTCGTGTAGGCGAACGCCGCGGCGCGCGCGCGGTCGTAGCCCTCCTCGATCTTCACCGCCATCATCTCGACCGCGATGATCGCGTCGTCCACGAGCAACCCGAGCGCGAGGATCAGCGACCCGAGCGAGATCTTGTGCAGGCCCACGCCGAGGAGGTACATGCACAGAAAGGTCGCCGCGAGCACGAGCGGGATCGACAGCGCGACCACCATGCCGCTGCGCGTCCCGAGGCTGACGAAGCTCACCGCGAGCACGATGATCACCGCCTCGGCCACCGCCCGCGTGAACTCGGCGATCGAATCGCGCACCGCGCGCGGCTGGTCGTTGACGCGGGCGAGCTCGAGGCCCGCCGGCAGCAGCGCGCCGACCCGCTCCACCTCGGCGTCCAGCCGGCGCCCGAGCTCGACGATGTCGCCGCCGGCCTTCATGGACACGCCCAGGCCGATCGCTTCGCGCCCCATGAAGCGCATCTTCGGCGCCGGAGGATCGGCGTAGCCGCGCCACACGCGGGCGATGTCGCCGAGACGGAAGGTACGACCCTGCACCCGCACTTCGAGCGCGGCCACGTCCTCGACCGAATCGAACGCCCCGTCCACACGCAGGTAGATGCGGTCGGTCGGCGTCTCGAAATAGCCGGCCGGGGCGATCGCGTTCTGCCCCTGGAGGACCGCGACCAGCTGCGGCACGTCGACGGCCAGCGTGGCGAGCTTGGTCGAGGCGAGCTCGATCCAGATCTTCTCGTCCTGCTCGCCGATGAGGTCGACCTTGGCGACGTCGGGCACCCGCAGCAGGCCGCGGCGGATCTCGTCGGCGTACTCCTTCAGCTCGGCGTAGCTGAAGCCCTCCCCCGTCAGCGCATACACGTTGCCGAAGGTGTCCCCGAACTCGTCGTTGAAGAACGGGCCGCGCACGCCCTCGGGCAGCGTGTTGCGGATGTCGCCGACCTTCTTGCGCACCTGGTAGAAGAGCTCCGGCATGCGCGCCGAAGGTACGCTGCCGTCGATGATCACGAACACCTGCGAGACGCCAGGCCGCGAGTAGCTGCGCACGGTCTCGAGGCCGTCGAGCTCCTGCAGCTTGCGCTCGATCCGCTCGGTGACCTTCTGCTCGACCTCGCGGGCCGTCGCCCCCGGCCAGTCGGTGCGGATCACCATCACCTTGAACGTGAACGGGGGATCCTCCGATTGCCCGAGCCGCGTGTACGACATCGCGCCGAGGATGGCGATGGCGACCATGAAGTACACGACCAGCCCGCGATGCGCGAGGGCCCACTCCGAAAGGTTGAAGCGCCTCACTGCGCCCGCGCCGGCGTGACGGCGGATCGCGGCGCGGGCGCCGCCGGCGTCCCGGTGCCGAAGAGGGCGCCGGCCGCGAGCGGCTCCACCACCTGGCCGGCGCGCAGCTTGTGCACGCCGGCGGCGACCACGGTCTCGCCCGCCTTGAGCCCGCTTTCGAGCAGGACGCCGTTCTCGCTGTACTGCCGCACCTGCACCGGACGCAGCTCCAGCGCATTGCCCGGTCCGACGACCCACACGGCTGGCGTCGTTTCACGCTGGGTCAGGGCCGTCAACGGCACCAGGACCGCGGCGCGACGCTCGGACGGGTCGCCCAGCAGCACGACGTTGGCGGTCATGCCGAGCTGCAGGTCGGCGTCGGGCTTGAGCAATTCGAGCTTGACGAGATAGGTGCGCGCCGCCGGATCGGCCGCCGCGGCGACGTCGCGGATGCGCGCGTCGTACCAGCGGTCGGGCGCGGACCACAGGCTCACGCGCGCGCCCCGCGCCTCGCGCACCGCACCGATCTGGCCCTCGGAGACGCTCACCACGGCGTCGAGCGCGCCGAGCCGCGCCACCCGCACGACCGCCTGGCCCGCGGCGACGACCTGTCCGGGTTCGGCGAGCACCGCGGTCACGACGCCGTCGGCGTCGGCCCGCAGCTCGCTGTACTGCGCCTGGTTGCCGCTGACCGCCGCCTGGGCGCGCGCCGCATCGCGCTTCGCGGCGGCGGCGTCCATCGCGTTGCGACGCGAGTCGTAGGCCGCCTCGCTGATGAACTTCTGCTCCAGCAGCTTGCGATAGCGCTCGTGCTCGGCGCGCGCGAACGCGTAGTCGGCCTCCGCCTGCGCGAGCTGGGCCCGCGCTGCCGACGCGTTCAGCTTGAGATCCTCCGGATCCAGGCGCGCGAGCACCTCCCCCTTCTTCGCGCGCTCGCCGAGATCCGCCGGGCGCGACAGGATCTTGCCGCCGACGCGGAAGGCGAGGTCGGCTTCGTAGCGCGCGCGGATCTCGCCGGCGAACGCGGCGATGAAACCGCCGCCGGCCGCCTGCGCCTGCACGACCTTCACCGGCTGCACCACTGCCGGCTTTTCGGGCGGCTTGCCGCAGGCGGCCAGCGCCGCTGCGGCGAGGATCAGGGCGACGCGCCCTTTCACTTGCGCCCCCGTGCGGCGGCGGACCGCTGCAATGCGCCGCTCCAGTACGCCACCAGCGCGAGCTCGAGCTCCCTGGGATAGTCGGCGCGAAACACCTCCATGCCGGGCAGGCGATCGATCTGGTCCGCGCGCGGGGAGGTCTGCATGAGCTGCCACAGGCCGAGCGTGAGCGCGTAGGCGCGCACCAGCAGCCGGGCGCCGCTGCCGCGCTTGAGCTGGGGAAAGGCGTTCTCGAGGAGGCGGCCGGAACGGCCCAGACGGCCGGCGAGTGCAAGCTTGAAGTCGCGCGCCGGCTCGAGCTCGACATGCGTCTCCATCACGCCGTGGCACGTCGAGGCGAGCATCAGGCCCTGCGACTCCGCGCACATGGCTTCGGCCATCTCGCGTCCGATCACGCCGCCGTCGAGCCGCCGCCCGTCGAACAGCCCGTCGAAGCGGTCGAACATCCGGCCCATCCAGCCGCCGTGCAGCGCAAGGAAGATCTCCTCACGGGTCCGGAAGTAGAGATAGACCGTGCCCTTGGCGACGCCGGCGTGCCGGGCGACCTCCGCCACGGAGGCCAGCGCCGCACCGTTGGCCTGCACGAGCGACTGCGCGGCCGCGAGGATCGCCGCCCGGCGCTCCTGCTTCTCGGTATCGCTGACGGCGCGGGTGCGCGGGGACATAAATGACCCTCGGTCATTAAAGCCGCGACACTAAACTGACCACGGGTCAGTTGTCAAATGACCGTTGCGCCAGCGAGGGAGAAGCCGGGCCGCCGCAAGGCGCGGCACACACGGAGATCCGCTGCGGCATGAACGGGGCGGCGCCCCCGCTGCCTCCGGCAGCATAGACCACCCCTCCCCCCGCAGAGGGGGAGGGTCAGGGGTGGGGGTGTCGTCCACAAGCCTCCCCCCGCAGAGGGGGAGGGTCAGGGGTGGGGGTGTCGTCGACAAGCCTCCCCCGCAGAGGGGGAGGGTTGAGGGTGGGGATGCCGTCCACAAGCCTCCCCCTCTGAGGAGGAGGATTGGGGGTCGGGGGGTCGTTCTTGGGGTGTCGTCTACTTGGCGGCGGGCTGGATCTGGATCGCGTCGCGCACGGACTTGACCCCTTCCACCTCTCGTGCGAGCGAAATGGCGCGCCGCTCCTCCTCGGGGCTCTTCGCGAAGCCGGAGAGCTGGACCACGCCGTTCATGGTGTCCACGTTCAGCCGCATCGCGCTCACCACCGGATCCTCGACGAACTTCGCCTTCACTTTCGCGGTGATCGCGGAGTCGCTCGCGTACGAGCCCGCCGACTGCTGCCCATCCATCACCGCACAGCCGCTCGCGCCGAGCACGAGCGCCGCGGAGAGCCACATCGCCTGAATCGACTTGCGCATGTTCACGCTCCTTGCATGTTATGAGGCGGCCCGCCGGGGATCGGCGGGCGCCGGTTGCTTCCGCCGGCGCCGTTGCAAGGGCAATGCCAGTGAGCGAAACGACTTGAGCGACAAGCGCCTTCCGGTCCGGGCGAGCTCGGCGAGCCAGCCCCACGGCCCGCGCGTGGCAAGTTTTTCCGTCGGACGACGCGAGGAACGCTGCCCCTATAATCGACGCTCGCCCAGCACCCGCTTCGACGGAGGATCGCAGGCATGGCCGTCCGTTTCCGCCATCTCATCGCCACGTGCCTCACCGCCGGCCTCGTGGCGGCCGCGGTGCCCGCGCACGCCCAGGAGCTGCGCATCGGGCTCGGGGCCGACGTCACGTCTATGGACCCGCACTTCGTGAACCTGTTCCCGAACAACAACATCGCGGAGCACATCTTCGAGAAGCTGATCACCCTGGATGCCGACTCGCGACTGATTCCGGCGCTCGCCGAGTCCTGGAAGGCCGTGGATCCGACCACCTGGGAGATGAAGCTGCGCCGCGGCGTCAAGTTCCACGACGGCTCCGACTTCACCGCCGAGGACGTCGCCTTCAGCATCGAACGCGTCGCGAAGGTTCCCAATTCCCCCGGACCGTTCACGGTCTACACGAAGGCGATCCGGGAGGTGCAGGTCGTCGATCCGCACACCATCCGGCTCAAGACCACCGGGGTGTACCCGATCCTGCCGAACGACCTGTCCACCATCTACATCGTCTCGCGGAAGGCGGCGGGCACTGCGACCACCGAGGATTTCAACGCCGGCAAGGTGAACGTGGGCACCGGCCCCTTCCGGTTCGTGTCGTTCAAGCGCGGCGACCGTGTGGAGCTCGCCCGCCACGACGGCTACTGGGGACCGAAGCCGGCTTGGGCCCGCGTGACCTTCCGCATCCTCCCCTCCGACCCCACGCGCGTGGCCGCGCTCCTGTCCGGCGACGTGGATGCGATCGAGAACATCCCCACCGCGGACTTCACCAAGATCAAGGCCAATCCGGCCTTTGCGACCTCGACCAAGACCTCGCACCGGATCATCTTCTATCACCTCGATCAGTTCCGGGAGAGGTCGCCGTACGTCTTCGACAAGTCCGGCAAGCCGCTGGAGAAGAACCCGCTGATGGACCTGCGCGTCCGCCAGGCGATCTCCAAGGCCATCGACCGGGAGGCGATCCGGGCGCGGGTGATGGAAGGCCTCGCACTGCCCACCGCCAACCTCGTGCCGCCGCCGATGTTCGGCTCGGTGCCCACGCTGCAACCGGACAAGTACGACCCGGAGGGCGCGAAAAAGCTGCTCGCCGCCGCCGGCTATCCCAGCGGCTTCACGCTCACCATCCACGGCCCGAACAACCGCTACGTGAACGACGACCAGATCGGGCAGACCGTGGCCGCGATGCTGCAGCGGATCGGCATCGCGACGAAGCTCGAGACCATGCCGATGAACGTCTACCTCTCGCGCGCGTCGAAGCTCGAGTTCAGCTTCGCGATGCTCGGCTGGGGCGCCTCGACGGCCGAGGTCTCCAGCCCGCTGCGCTCGCACCTCGTCACGTTCGACAAGGAGCGCGGCTGGGGCGCGTTCGCGTGGGGCCGCTACGCCAACCAGCGCGTGAACAACCTGCTCGCGCAGGCGCTCGAGACGGTGGACGACGCGAAGCGCGAGAAGCTGCTGCAGGAGGCGGTGACCATCGCCATGAACGAGCTCGGCATCATTCCCCTCCACCATCAGATCAACACCTGGGCGACGCGCAAGGGCATCGCATACGTGCCGCGCACCGACGAGTACACGCTCGCGCACCAGTTCCGCCCGCAGTAGGACCGGCTTGCGCGGCACGCCACGAACCGTTCTCGACGTCCTGCGCGACGGCCTGCGCCGACTCGCGACGGGGGCGCTCGCGGCTGCGGCGGCCTGCGCCTCGGCCGCGGACCTGCGCATCGCCATGTCCGCCGACGTCACGTCGATGGATCCGCACTTCGCCACCGTCGCGCCGAACATCGCGGTGTCGTGGCACGTGTTCGATGCGCTCGTCCGCGCGGACGAGAACGCGCGGCTCGTGCCCGGCCTCGCGGAATCCTGGCGCGCCATCGACCCGACCACCTGGGAGTTCAAGCTGCGCCGCGGGGTGAAGTTCCACGACGGCTCGGAGCTGACCGCGGAGGACGTGCTGTTCTCGCTCGACCGGCCGGCCACCCTCACCGGCAGCCCGGGGCCGTTCACCACCTTCACGCGTCCGATCGTCGCGAAGGAGGCGCCCGACCGGTACACCGTGCGGTTGAAGACGCGCGAGCCGTATGCGATGGTGCCGTACGACGTGCAGAACATCTTCATCGTCTCCCGGCGCGCGGCGGCGAACGCCTCCGCCGAAGACTTCAACTCCGGCAAGGCGATGATCGGCACCGGGCCGTTCCGCTTCGTGTCGTTCAAGCGCGGCGACCGCGTCGAGCTCGCGCGCCACGACGGCTACTGGGACGAGCGGCCGGCGTGGGACCGCGTGACGCTGCGCATCCTGCCTGCGGACCCGGCCCGCGTCGCGGCGCTGCTCGCCAACGAAGTGGATGCGATCGAGAACGTCCCCACCGCGGACGCGGCGCGCCTCAAGCGCAACGCGGCGTACCGCCTGGCCGACAAGGTGTCGTGGCGCACGCTCTTCCTGCACCTCGACCAGGAGCGGGACCGCTCGCCGTTCGTCACCGACAAGGCGGGCAAGCCGCTCGAACGCAATCCGCTGCGCGATGCGCGGGTGCGGCTGGCGATCTCGAAGGCGATCCAGCGGCAGGCGATCGCCGAGCGGGTGATGGAGGGCTTCGCGGTGCCGGCCTCGAACCTCGTTTCGCCGCCGATCTTCGGTCACGTGGGCACGCTCAAGCCCGAAGGCTACGACCTGGAAGGGGCGAAGAAGCTGCTCGCCGAGGCCGGGTTCCCCGACGGCTTCGGGCTCACGCTGCACGCACCCAACAACCGCTACGTCAACGACGAACAGGTGGCGCAGGCGGTGGCGCAGATGCTGGCCCGGATCGGCATCGCGGCGAAGGTGGAGGCCATGCCCGTCGCGGTGTATTTCCCGCGCGCGCGCAATCGCGAGTTCAGCGCGGCGCTCCTCGGGTGGGGCTCGATGTCCGGCGACCTTGCGCTGCGCTCCGTGCTGCTCACCCACGATGCGGAGCGCGGCTGGGGGGCGTGGAACTGGGGCCGCTATTCGAACCCCAAGGTGGACGGGCTCGTCGTGCAGGCGCTCGCCACGGTGGACGACGCGAAGCGCGAGGCGCTCGCGCGCGACGCCGCCGCCCTCGCCCTGCGCGAGCAGGCGATCGTCCCGCTGCACCACCAGGTGGTGACCTGGGCGATGCGCAGCGGCATCGTGTATGCCCCGCGCACCGACGAGTTCACGCTCGCCCACCGCTTCCGGCCGCAATAGGACCCCATGCCGGCCTTTCTCGTCCGCCGCCTGCTGCAGAGCGTGGCGGTGCTCTTCGCGATGAGCCTGCTCGTGTTCGTCGGCGTGTACGCCATCGGCAACCCGGTGGATCTGCTCATCAGTCCGCAGGCCGACCAGGCCGACATCGAGCGCACCATCGCGGCCCTCGGGCTCGACAAGCCGCTGTGGGAGCAGTACGTCATCTTCCTTCGGCAGGCGGTCACCGGAAACCTGGGCGTCTCGTTCCAGTACAACGAGCCGGCGATCCGGCTGATCCTCGAGCGGATGCCGGCAACGCTCGAGCTCGCCTTCGCCGCGATGCTCGTCGCCGTGGTACTCGGCATTCCGCTCGGCCTCTGGGCGGGCCTCAGGCCCGATTCCTTCGCGGGCCGCGCGATCATGGCCGGATCGATCCTGGGCTTCTCGCTGCCGACCTTCTGGGTGGGCCTGCTGCTGATCATGGTGTTCTCGGTGGAGCTCGGCTGGCTGCCGACCAGCGGCCGCGGTCCCACCACCGACATCCTCGGCGTGCCGGTCAGCTTCCTGTCCTGGGAAGGGCTGAAGCACCTCGCCATGCCGGCGCTGAACCTCGCCCTCTTCAAGCTCTCGCTGGTGATCCGGCTGACGCGCGCGGGGACGCGCGAGGCGCTCCTCCAGGACTACGTCAAGTTCGCGCGCGCCAAGGGGCTGTCGCCCCGCCGCGTGGTGGGCGTGCACGTGCTCAAGAACATCATGATCCCGATCGTGACCATCGTCGGGCTCGAGCTCGGCTCCGTGATCGCGTTCGCCATCGTCACCGAGTCGATCTTCGCCTGGCCCGGCATGGGCAAGCTGATCATCGACTCCATCAACGCGCTCGACCGTCCGGTGGTGGTGGCCTACCTCCTCGTGATCGTGGTGCTCTTCATCGTCATCAACCTCGTCGTCGACATCGCGTACTCGCTGCTCGATCCGCGCGTGCGGCTGGGGGACGCCCGACCGTGATCGCCGCTCCGGTCACCGATGCCCCCGAATCGCCGTTGCGCCGCATCGCGCGCGACTTCATGGCGAGCCCGCTCGCGGTCGCCGGGCTCGCGGTGTTCGCGCTGATGCTGACCGCCGCCGTGTTCGCGCCGCTGCTTTCGCCGCAGAACCCGTACGACCTCGCCCAGCTCGACGTGATGGACAGCCGGCTTCCGCCCGGCGCGCAGGGCGCCGACGGCCGCATCTACTGGCTCGGCACCGACGAACAGGGCCGCGACGTCCTCTCGGCGATCTTCTACGGCCTGCGCATCAGCCTCGGCGTGGGTGCGGCCAGCACGCTGGTCGCGCTCGCCATCGGCCTCGCCGCCGGGCTCGCGGCCGGCTACTTCGGCGGACGCGTCGAGACGCTGATCATGCGCCTCGTGGACCTGCAGCTGTCGTTTCCGGCGATCCTCGTCGCGCTGGTGCTGCTCGCGCTGCTGGGCCAGGGCATCGGCAAGACCATCGCGGCGCTGGTGGTGGTGCAGTGGGCGTACTACGCCCGCACGGTACGCGGCACGGCCCTGGTCGAACGCGGCAAGGAATACATCGAGGCGGCGCGCGGGCTCGCGCTCCCGGCGTCGCGCATCGTGTTCCGCCACCTGTTGCCCAACTGCCTGCCGCCGGTGATCGTCGTGGCGACGGTGCAGGTCGCGGCCGCGATCGCCCTCGAGGCGACGCTCTCCTATCTCGGCATCGGGGTGCCGATCACCGAGCCGTCCCTGGGGCTGCTGATCAAGAACGGGTTCGATTACATGCTGTCGGGCAAGTACTGGATCAGCTTCTTCCCCGGCCTCGCGCTGGTGCTCGTCATCGTGAGCATCAACCTGGTCGGCGACCGGCTGCGCGACGTCCTCAACCCGCGCCTGCAGCGATGAGCCACGCCCTCGCGGTCGAGAACCTCCGCACGCACTTCTTCACCCGCGCGGGCGTGGTGAAGGCGGTGGACGGGGTGTCGTTCGCGATCGACCCGGGCCGCGTGCTCGGGCTCGTGGGCGAGTCGGGCTCGGGGAAGTCGGTGACCGGCTTCTCCATCATGGGCCTCGTCGACCCCCCCGGACGCATCGTCGAAGGCCGCATCCTGCTCGAGGGACGCGACCTCGCGACCCTCGACGCCGCCGGCTGGCGTGCGATGCGCGGCAACCGCGTCGCGATGATCTTCCAGGATCCGATGATGACCCTGAACCCGGTGCTGCGGGTGGACACGCAGATGGTGGAGGCCGTGCTCGCGCACGCCGCCGTCTCGCGCGAGTCCGCCCTCGCCCGCTGCCGCGACGCCCTCGCGCAGGTCGGCATTCCCGCCCCGGACGAGCGCCTGCGCGCCTATCCGCACCAGCTCTCCGGCGGCATGCGCCAGCGCGTGGCCATCGCCATCGCACTGCTGCACCGGCCCGCGCTGATCATCGCCGACGAGCCGACCACCGCCCTCGACGTCACCATCCAGGGCCAGATCCTCGCCGAGATGCAGAAGCTCGTGCGCGAGGCCGGGACCGCGCTGCTGTGGATCACGCACGACCTCGCGGTGGTCGCGGGCCTCGCCGACGACGTGTGCGTGATGTACGCGGGGCGCATCGTCGAGCAGGGCAGCGTGGACGAAGTGCTCGACCGGCCGCTGCATCCCTACACGCGAGGCCTCATCGATTCGGTGCCGAGCCGCAACCGCCGCGGCGCCCCGCTGGCGCAGATCCCGGGCAGCACGCCGTCGCTGCTCGCGCTGCCGCAGGGGTGTGCGTTCCGGTCGCGCTGCCCGCGCGCGACCGAGACCTGCCTCGCGGAGCCGCCGCTCTACGAGATCGACGGCCGCCGGGTGCGCTGCTTCCATCCCATCCATGCCGAGGACGAGGCGTGGTTGCAGACGTGACGCCGCTCCTCGCGCTCCGCGACGTGTCGAAGCGCTTCGTGAAGCGCCTGGACCTCGCCGGCAAGGTGGCGAACGCCCTCGGCGCGCACGTGCGCGAGGAAGTGGTCCACGCGGTCGACCGCGTGAGCCTGGACATCGCGCCGGGCGAGGTGGTCGGGCTGGTGGGCGAGTCGGGCTGCGGGAAGTCCACGCTCGGGCGCATCGCTGCCGGCCTGCACGAGCCGACCTCCGGCACACGGCTGTGGAAGGGCCGCGAGACGGCATCGCTCGATGCCGCCGGGCGGCGCGCGGCACGCCTGGCGGTGCAGATGATCTTCCAGGATCCGTATGCCGCGCTGAACCCGCGCATGACCGTCGCGGACATCGTGGGGGAGGCACCGCTCGTGCACGGTCTCGTGGATCGGGCCGGGCAGGCCGAGTACGTCGTGCGGATGCTGGAGCGCGTCGGCCTCGACGCCGCGGCGGCGCGACGCTACCCGCACCAGTTCTCCGGCGGGCAGCGCAGCCGCATCGGCATTGCGCGCGCGCTGGCGGCGCAGCCCGAGTTCCTCGTGTGCGACGAGGCGGTGGCGGCCCTCGACGTGTCGATCCAGGCGCAGGTGCTCAATCTCTTCATCCGGCTGCGCGAGGAGCTCGGCCTCACCTATCTCTTCATCAGCCACGACCTCGGCGTGGTACGTCACATCTCCGATCGGGTGATCATCATGTACCTCGGCCGGATCGTGGAGAGCGCGCCGACCGAGGCGCTGTACGCGGCGCCCAACCATCCCTACACCCAGGCGCTGCTCGGGGAGATTCCGCGGCTCGACGCGCGGCGACGCACCTTCAGCGTGATCCGCGGCGAGATTCCCTCGCCGCTGGCGCCCCCATCCGGCTGCCACTTCCACCCGCGCTGCCCGCACGCGATGGCGCGCTGCCGGATCGAGGCGCCGGCGCTGCGCGAAGTGGCGGCGGCGTGGACCAGCGCCTGCCACCTGAACGAGGAGCGCGGCCCCGAGGCCGGGGCGACCGGTGCGGTAGACTAGGTTTCGTCCGTACCCGCCGCGCCCGCCCTGCTCCAGCGCCCACCCATGAACCGCGACCTCGCACTCCCCGTCCGCACGTCCACCTGGGAGCTGATCCAGCGGCTCATCTCGTTCGACACCACCAGCCGCGGCTCGAATCTCGGCCTCATCGAGTGGGTGCGCGACTGGCTGGGGGGACAGGGCATCGCGTGCCGGCTCACTTACGACGCAGGGGGAGAGAAGGCGAACCTCTTCGCCACCATCCCTGGCGCCGGCAGTCCGACCCGCGCCGGCGTGGTCCTGTCCGGGCACACCGACGTGGTCCCGGTGGATGGGCAGGCATGGACGACCGATCCGTTCACCGCCACTGTGCGCGACGGCCGCATCTATGGGCGCGGCGCCGCCGACATGAAGAGCTTCATCGCCGCGGCGCTCGCGATGACGCCGCGCTTCGCCGCCGCGCCGCTGCAGGCGCCGGTGCACTTCGCGCTGTCCTACGACGAGGAGGTGGGCTGCCTCGGCGTGCGCGGTCTGCTCGCCGACCTCGCGCACGAAGGCATCCGTCCGGGCGGGTGCATCATCGGCGAACCCACCAGCATGCAGCCGGTCATCGCCCACAAGGGCAAGCGCGCCTACAAGTGCTGCGTGCGCGGCCGCGAGGCCCACTCGGCGCTCACGCCGCAGGGCGTCAACGCCATCGAGTACGCGGCGAAGCTCGTCGTGCACGTGCGGCACATCGCCGACCGCATGCGCGAGCTCGAGACGCGCGACCATCGGTACGACGTGCCCTTCACCACGCTGCAGACCGGCATCATCCGCGGCGGTACCGCCGCGAACATCGTGCCGCGCGACTGCGAGATGCACTTCGAGTTCCGCTACCTGCCGGGCGTCGACCCGGACGCGCTGGAGCGGGAGATCCAGGCGTACGCGCGCAGCGTGCTGGAGCCGGAAATGCAGCGCGTGGACCCGGACGCGGGCTTCACCTTCGAGACCAAGGCGGAGATCCCCGCCCTCGACACCGGCGACGCCGATCGCATCACGGCGCTCGCGCAGGCGCTGTCGCAGCACCGAACTGCTGCGAAAGTTGCTTATGCGACGGAGGGCGGCCTGTTCCAGCGCGCCGGCATCCCGTCGATCGTCTGCGGGCCGGGGTCCATCGAGCAGGCCCACAAGCCCGACGAGTACATCGCGCTGGAGCAGGTCGCGATGTGCGAGGCTTTCATGGATCGCCTGCTCGAGGAGATGTGCCGGTGAATCAGCTGGAGTCGTTGCGCAAGTCGTCGATCGTCGTCGCGGACACGGGAGACATCGACGCGATCGGGCGCTTCCGCCCGCAGGACGCGACCACCAACCCGTCGCTGCTGCTCGCGGCAGCCCAGGAGGCCCGTTACGCCGCGATCGTCCGCACGGCGATGGACAAGGGCGGCGGCGATGCCACGCGCACGGCGATCGCGCTGGCGGTCGGCTTCGGGGTCGAGATCCTGAAGCTCATTCCCGGCCGGGTGTCCACCGAGGTCGACGCGGCGCTGTCCTTCGACGCCGAGGGGACGATCCGGCGGGCCCACGAGATCATCGCCGCGTATGACGCCGCGGGCGTCTCCCGCGAGCGCGTGCTGATCAAGATCGCCTCGACCTGGGAAGGCATTCGGGCCGCGGCGGCGCTGGAGCGCGAGGGCATCCACTGCAACCTCACGCTGCTCTTCGGCTTCGGCCAGGCGGTGGCCTGCGCCGAGGCGGGCGTGACCCTCATCTCGCCGTTCGTCGGCCGCATCTACGACTGGCACAAGGCGGCAAGAAAGGTGGACGACATTCCGCCCGACGAGGATCCGGGCGTCGCGTCGGTGACGCGCATCTACCACTACTACAAGAAGTTCGGCTATCCGACGCAGGTGATGGGCGCGAGCTTCCGCAAGACGTCGCAGATCGTGCGTCTCGCCGGCTGCGACCTGCTCACCATCAGCCCCGACCTGCTCGCCAAGCTGGAAGCGACCGAAGGCGACCTGCCGGTCGCGCTGACGGTCGAGGCCGCAAAGGCGACGCAGATGGAGCGGCTCGCGCTCGACGAAAAGGCGTTCCGCTGGATGCTGAACGAGGACGCGATGGCGACGGAGAAGCTCTCCGACGGCATCCGCCGCTTCCACGCGGACGCCGAGAAACTCGCTGCCTACGTCAAGACGCTGGTGACGCAGCGGTAGCCTGCGACATCAAACACCGCGAGGCTGTTCTCCCCCTCCCGCGGTGGGAGGGGGCGGGGGGAGGGGGCGTCGTTGAAGGCCCCGGCGCGGGCGCGGAGCGCCCGCGAGAAACCTCGAACGAAGCCGCCTTACTCCGCAGCGCTCTCCTGCTTCGCGAAGGAGAGCTTCTCCTTGATCCGCGCGCTCTTGCCCGAGCGGCTGCGCAGGTAGTACAGCTTCGCGCGGCGCACGTCGCCCTTGCGCTTCACTTCCACCGAAGCGATCAGCGGCGAGTAGGTCTGGAACGTCCTCTCCACGCCTTCGCCGGACGAGATCTTGCGCACGGTGAACGACGAGTTGATGCCGCGGTTCTTCTTCGCGATCACCACGCCCTCGTAGGCCTGGACCCGCTTGCGGTCGCCTTCCTTCACGTTCACGTTGACGACCACGGTGTCGCCGGGCGCGAAGTCCGGAACCTTGCGCGCGAGGCGCGCGATCTCTTCCTGCTCGATTTGCTGAACGATGTTCATCTTCGTCACTCCTGTTCGCCCGACTGCCTGTCCGATCCTGCCTGCTCGCGGCGGATCTCCGCCATGAGCTTCTGTTCCTGCTTCGACAACTCCCGGCGCGCCAGCAGCTCCGGCCGCCGCGCCAGCGTCCGCGCCAGCGACTGCTTCAGCCGCCAGCGATCGATCTCCGCGTGGTGCCCCGACAACAGCACCTCCGGCACCGCTTCCCCCGCGTACACCTCCGGCCGCGTGTAGTGCGGGCAGTCCAGCAGCCCGCCCACGAACGAGTCCTGCGCCGCCGACTGGCTGTCGTTCAGCACGCCCGGCAACTGCCTCACGATCGCGTCGATCAGCACCATCGCCGCCAGCTCGCCGCCGGAGAGGACGTAGTCGCCGATCGACAGCTCCTCGTCCACCTCGCGCCGGACGAGCCGCTCGTCCACCGCCTCGTACCGCCCGCAAAGCAGCACCAGCCGCTCCGCGTCCTTCAATTCCATCACCTTGCGGTGGTCCAGCACCCGGCCCTGCGGCGAGAGGAAGATCACTCTCGCCGGCGCCTCCGCCGCGGCTTTCGCCGCGCGGATCGCCTTTTCCAGCGGCTCGGCCAGCATCACCATGCCGGGCCCGCCGCCATACGGCCGGTCGTCCACGGTGCGGTGGTTGTCGGTCGTGAAATCGCGCGGATTCCACGTCTGCAATGTCCACCGCCCCTCTTCCCGCGCCCGCCGCGTGATGCCCCAATCGGTCACCGCCGCGAACATCTGCGGAAAGAGCGTGATGCAGTCGAACCGCATCGCGCTCACCAGTCCGCGCCCCAGTCCACCACGATGCGCGCGCCGGTGAGGTCCACCTCGCGCACCACCGGCTCGACGTAGGGCAGCAGCCGCTCGTCCTTCCTGCCGGGCTCGGCGACGCGCAGCACTTCGTGTGCGCCGTTCGAGAACACCTCGGAGACGCGTCCGAGGCGCTCGCCCTGCAGGTTCACCACGTCCAGGCCGACCAGGTCGTCCCAGTACACCTCGTTCTCGCCGGCCTCGGGCAACGCTTCCCGCGGCACGGCCACTTCCAGCCCCTTCAGCCGCGCGACCGTCTCGCGCACCTCGAAGCCTTCCAGCTTCGCGACGACGGTGTCGGCATGCGCGTCCACCATCTCCACGTTCACCTCGCGCCAGTCGTCGCCGCTGCCGATCCACCACTTCGGGTAGTCGCACAGCGCGTCGGGAGCGGCCGTGAACGGCGCGATCTTGATCCAGCCCTTCACGCCCCACGGGCCGAGGATCCGGCCCATGGTGAGCAGACGCGCCCCGGGGCGGCCTGCCGCGGCCATTTCTTACTGCGGCTTGGCGGCGGCGGTGGTCTTGCGGAAGGTGCGCACGAGCCGCGC
>CAZKHE010000026.1:0-46097 GCA_964552535.1 uncultured Enterobacteriaceae bacterium
CCGCCCGCCCCGCCCTCCCGCCTGCGGCGCTTCGCGCAGCGCTACCGCACGCTCCTGGTGTTCGGCGCCGGCATGGCCGCCGCGCTTGCACTGGTGGCGCTGAACGCCTCGATGCAGCAGTTGCCGCGCCTCATCACGCCCGAGGAGGTCGAGGCGATCGCCCTGAAGACGCTCGAGACTGCGCCGCTGCCGTCCCCGGCGCGCACGGCGGCGGCGATCGTCGCGCCGGCGGTGGTGAAGGTGCGCGGCATGGGCGCGGAGAAGGACCAGGAGGAGGAGACCGAGCGCGGCATCGGCACCGGTGTGGTGATCGTGGACAACGGGACGATCCTCACGAACCTGCACGTGGTGCAGGGGGCCGACCGCATCAAGGTGGAGTTCGCCGACGGCTTCGAGTCCGAGGCGCGCATCGTCGGCCTGCAGCCCGAGCACGATCTCGCGGTCCTGCGCGCGCGCAGCATTCCCGACGACCTCGTCGCCGCGACGATGCGCTCCACCGGCGACCTCGCGCCCGGCGACCGCGTGGTCGCGGTGGGTTTTCCGTTCGGCATCGGGCCGTCCGTGTCCTCGGGCGTGATCTCCGGGCTCAAGCGCGAGTTCCGCTCCCCGGAGGGCAAGCGCGTGCTCACCAATCTCATCCAGTTCGACGCGGCGGCCAATCCCGGCAACTCGGGCGGGCCGCTGGTCACGCAGGACGGCGAGGTCGTCGGCATCGTCACCGCCATCCTGAACCCCACCGACGAGGGCTTCTTCGTCGGCATCGGCTTCGCCGTGCCGATCGAGAACGCGGCCGCGGCCGCCGGCCTCTCGCCGTTCTAGAACGTACACACGGGAACACCATGGACACCAGGGACACCGGGCGCGGCGACATCGCCGCGCTCATGCAGCGCATCCTCTACGAAGTGAAGAAGGTGGTGGTCGGGCAGGACCACTTCCTCGAGCGCGTGCTGGTCGCGATCCTCGCGCAGGGCCACCTGCTGGTCGAGGGCGTGCCCGGCCTCGCGAAGACGCTCACCGTGAAGACCCTCGCGCAGACCATCCGCGGCCAGTTCAAGCGCATCCAGTTCACGCCCGACCTCGTGCCCGCCGACCTCACAGGCAACCGCATCTACAACCAGAAGAGCGGCGACTTCATCACCATGCTCGGCCCGGTCTTCACCAACCTGCTGCTCGCGGACGAGATCAACCGCGCGCCGGCCAAGGTGCAGAGCGCGCTGCTCGAGGTGATGCAGGAGCGCCAGGTGACCATCGCCGGCGAGACGCACAAGGTGCCCGAGCCGTTCCTGGTGATGGCGACGCAGAACCCGATCGAGACCGAGGGCACCTACCCGCTGCCGGAGGCGCAGGTCGACCGCTTCATGATGAAGGTGCTGGTCGGCTATCCGTCCGAGGAGGAGGAGTTCGTGATCGTCGAGCGCGTGACCGGCGCGCCGACGGCGGTCGTGCCGGTGGCCACCACCGAGCAGCTGGCCCTCCTGCAGCGCGAATGCCGCAAGGCGTTCGTCGAGCCCGCGCTGATCCAGTACGCGGTGCGGCTCGTCGCCGCCTCGCGCGAGCCGGCGCGCTACGGCCTCGCCGACGACGCGAAGTACCTGACCTTCGGCGCGAGCCCGCGCGCCACCATCAACCTGATCGAGGGCGCCCGCGCCCTCGCGTTCCTGCGCGGCCGCGACTACGCGCTGCCCGAGGACGTGGTCGACATCGTGCCCGACGTGCTGCGGCACCGGCTCGTGCTCTCGTACGAAGCGCTGTCCGCGGGCATCGACGCCGACGAGATCGTGCGGCGGATCATGAACAAGGTCGCGGCGCCCGAGAAGCCGCTGGAGACCCATGTCCGGGTCGGCTAGGGTCACGCCGCAGGAGGGGGCGGCGCCCCCCGTTGCCGATGCCCCCCGCGCAGCGGGCGGCGAGAGTCCGGACGCCATCCTGCGCCGCCTCGAGTGGACCGTCGTGCGCCGCCTCGACGGCGTGCTGCACGGCGACTACCGGACGCTCTTCCGCGGCTTCGGCCTCGACCTCGCCGACCTGCGCGAGTACCAGTACCACGACGACGTGCGCCACATCGACTGGAACGTGACCGCGCGGCTGCAGGTGCCGTACGTGCGCGAGTTCAACGAGGACCGCGAGGTCACGGCGTGGTTCCTGCTCGACTTCAGCCCGTCGGTGGACTTCGGCTCCCAGGACGTGCGCAAGCGAACGGTGACGGCGGAGTTCGTCACCGTGCTCGCGCGGCTGCTGGCGCGCCACGGCAACCCGGTCGGCGCGATGCTCTACGGCGAGAGCGTGGACACGGTGATCGCCGCGCGCAGCAACCGCCGGCACCTGCTGCACCTGCTGCACAAGATGCTGAACCGGCCGCAGCTGCAGCGCGCGCGCGAGACCGACCTCGCCGAGTTCCTGCGCGCCGGCTTCAACGCCATCAAGCGCCGGTCGCTGGTCTTCGTCGTGTCGGACTTCATCTCCGCCCCGGGCTGGCACCAGGTGCTGGCCGAGCTCGCCCAGCGCCACGAGGTGGTCGCGGTGCGCGTGTACGACCCGGTGGAGATGGCGCTGCCCGACCTCGGCCTGGTGGTGATCCAGGACGCCGAGACCGGCGAGCAGCTCTTCGTGGACACCCACGATTCGTCGTTCCGGCGCCGCTATGCCGAGCTCGCCGAGCAGCGCGAGGACGAGCTGCGCGGCGCGTTCGCCGAAGCCGGCGTCGACGTGCTCGAGCTCGCCACCGACGACGACCTGGTCGACACCATCCTGCGCTTCGCCGACCTGCGCAAGCGGCGCACCCAGCTCGCCGGAGGCGGGGTGCCCCAGCACCTCTCGCACGTCGCGCCGTGAACGTCGGGTTCTACTGGCCCAAGCTCCTGTGGCTCCTGGCGGCGCTGCCGCTGCTCGTCCTGCTCCATGGCTGGGTCGTGCGGCGCAAGCGGCGCGCGCTCGCGAAGGTCGCCAATCTCGCGATGATGCGCGAGGCCGCGGCGTCGATCGGCGGCGTCCGCCGCTGGCTCCCGCCGGTGCTCTACCTCGTCGCCGTCGCCGCGGCCACGCTCGCGATCGCACGCCCGCACGCGACCATCACCGTCCCCTCGGCGCAGCGCACGATCATTCTCGCGATGGACGTGTCGGGCAGCATGCGCGCGAAGGACATCCCGCCGAGCCGCCTGGTCGCCGCCCAGGAGGCGGCGCGCACGTTCGTGAAGACGGTGCCCGCGACGACGCGCCTCGGGGTGGTCGCCTTCGCCGGCACGGCCGCGGTCGTGCAGCACCCGACGCAGAACCGCGAGGACGTCCTCGCCGCCATCGACCGCTTCCAGCTCCAGCGCGGCTCCGCCATCGCCAGCGGCATCATCGTGTCGCTCGCCACGATCTTTCCCGGGCAGGGCATCGAGGTCACCGAGACGGGCCCGCCGCGCGGCATGCCGCGCATCCCGAATCCGGAGAAGAAGGAGTTCACGCCGGTGCCGCCGGGCTCCTACGAATCCGCCGCCATCATCCTGCTCACCGACGGTCAGCGCACCGCCGGCCCCGAGATCGCGCAGGCGATCAAGATGGCGGCCGAGCGCGGCGTGCGCGTCTTCACCGTGGGCATCGGCACGCCGGCCGGCGAGGCGCTGTCGTTCGAAGGCATGTCGATGCGCGTGAAGCTCGACGAGGGCGCGCTGAAGCAGATCGCCAACGCCACGCGCGGCGACTACTACGCCGGCACCAGCGCGGAGGAGCTCGTCAAGATCTACCAGACGCTCAACGCGAAGCTCGTGTTCGAGCGCAAGGACATGGAGATCACCGCGCTGCTCACGGCCGCGGCCGCGGTGCTCGCGCTGGTCGCCGCAGGGCTGTCGATGCTCTGGTTCAACCGGATCCTGTGACGGCGCCCGCCGCTGGGCGACACTGACCTGCCGCGGTCGTCGTTCGCGGGGCTGAACGCCCGGCTGGAAAGCGCCGAAGGACCCAGCTAGACTGATCCTGCTCCGGCGGGTCGAGGGTGCCGGCACGGTCCCCGTCCGGTCCACGCTCCCGATGGTTCCCGTTCCAGGCAAGAGGCACACATGCGGCTGGCGGAATTCATCCTGCACGACATGGAGGCCATCCTCGAGGAGTGGGAGGCGTTCGCGGCGACCCTGCTCCCCGCCGCCGCCGGCATGAGCCCGCTCGCGCTGCGCGACGACGCCCCGCAGATCCTCCGGGCGATCGCGAAGGACATCAGCACCCCTCAGACCCGCGAGGCCCAAGCCGAGAAGTCCCGGGGACGGGCGCCGACGCTGCCGGGCGCCCCCGAGACGGCTGCGCAGGCGCACGGCCTCCTGCGCGGGAAGAGCGGCTTCGACATCGGCCAGCTGGTCGCGGAGTACCGCGCGCTGCGCGCGAGCGTGCTGCGCCTGTGGATCGATTCGAGCCCCGCCGATCAGGTGGGACTCGAGGACGTCATCCGCTTCAACGAGGCCATCGATCAGGCGGTCGCCGAGTCCGTCGGCCGGTTCCAGGCGCAGGTCGAGCGGGCCCGGAACCTCCTGCTCGGCATGCTGAGCCACGACATGCGCAGCCCGCTCAACACGATGGTCGGCACGGCAGCGTACCTGGCAGCCCTGGACGCCGGGCCGGAGGTGTCGGTGGCGGCCGATCGCCTCGTCCGCAGCGGCGCGTCGATACAGGCACTACTGGAGGACCTCGCGGAC
Organism: uncultured Enterobacteriaceae bacterium; assembly: GCA_964552535.1. Classification (GTDB taxonomy): domain Bacteria; phylum Pseudomonadota; class Gammaproteobacteria; order Burkholderiales; family SG8-39; genus CAZKHE01. Next base: position 4,668 of record CAZKHE010000026.1, read on the forward strand.
TTCAACCGGACCAAGCTCGGGCTCGGTCTCCAGGTCCTGCGCGCCGACGTCGACCTCGGTGCCGTGGTCGCCGACGAAGTGGAACAGTTGCGCGGCGCGTATCCTCACGCGCGGCTCGAGCTTGCGACGACCGGAGCGATCCGCGGCCGCTGGGACGGGCGGCGGCTGCAGCAGCTGCTCCGCAACCTCGTCCTCAATGCGATCCGGTACGGCGCGCGCGACACGGCGATACGGGTGCGGCTTCACGGCGGGCCGGCCGAGGTTCGCCTCGAAGTCACGAACAGCGGGCCGGCCATCGCCGCGTCGGACCTGAGCCAGATCTTCGATCCCCTCAAGCGGGCCTCGGCCGTCGACGGCGGCCAGGAGGACCGGGGCCTGGGACTGGGCCTGTACATCGTGCGCGAGATCGTCCACGCCCACGCGGGCAGCATCGAGGTGCGCTGCGAAGGCGGCGAGACGACATTCGCGGTGCGTCTGCCCCGCTAGGGATCCAGGTTCGCCCGCAGGGCAGCGTGATCGGAGGCCGCGTACTGCTGCGAACCCCCTCCGCGAAGGGCGGCCAGGTGCGTGCGGCGGCAGGTGGAGGACGATGCTGGCGAAGCTCAGGGACCGGGTACGGCTGCTGAAGCGCGAAACCTACGTGCTGTACCTCGCGGCGCGCCACCCGGGCACGCCCTGGTACGCGAAGCTCTTCGTGGCGGCCGTGGTGGCGTACGCGTTCAGCCCCATCGACCTCATCCCTGACTTCGTGCCCGTGCTCGGCTACCTGGACGATCTCATCTTGATTCCGCTCGGCATCCTCATCGCGATGCGCATGGTGCCGACCGCGGTGCTCGCCGAGTGCCGGACCCGCGCGGAGGCGCTCGCGGCGGGCGGCAAGCCGGTCAGCCGAGCCGCCGCCGCGGTCATCGTCGGCATCTGGATCCTGCTGGCGGTGCTGGGCGCGCTGTGGGCCTACGAGGTTTTCGCGACGGCTCGCGCCGGCGCTATTCGATCGACCAGGCCAGCCTGATCCCCGCGAAGACGTCGTTCCGGTCCGGCGTGTAGAAATTGCGCCAGCGGCTGTGCACCAGGCGCGCGCGCGTGGCCCACGAGCCGCCGCGCAGCACGCGATGGTCGCCGAACCACGGCTGCGAGTACTCCTTGTACGGGCCGGGCACGAAGCCGGGGTAGGGGCCGAACGTCGTCGCCGTCCACTCCCACACGTTGCCGATCATCTGCCGCAGGCCGGTCGGCGTGTCGCCCTCGGGCAGGGCATCGACGGCCACCGGGCGCGCGTAGCCGCTGTCGACATTGATCGCGGGCGCGCCGCGCACCGCGTTGCCCCACGGCAGCCGGTCGCGATCCTGCGGAAGCCCGGCGCGCGCGGCGAACTCCCACTCCGCCTCCGTCGGCAGCCGTGCGCCGCGAAACTTCGCATACGCCTCCGCCTCGTGCGCGTTCACGTGGATCATCGCGGCGGCCGGATCGAGCGGCTCGATCCGGTCGAAGCGGCGCATGCGCCACTCGCCCTCGGCGCGCACCCAGTGGCGCGGCTGTCCAGCGGCCGCGCCCTCGCGCCAGGCCCAGCCGGCATCGGTCCACCAGCGGCGCTCGCCGTAGCCGCCGGCCTCGACGAACTCGCGATACTCGCCCTGCGTCACCTGCAGCGTGGCGAGCGCGAACGGCGCAAGCTCGACCTCGTGCGCGCCCTGCTCGTTGTCCTGCACGAACCACGGGCCGGGGCGGGTGCCGATCTCGATCGGTCCGCCGCCGAAGGCGACGGCGCGTGCCCGCACGGGTGCCGGCGCGGGCCGCGGGCGCGGCGCCGCACGCCACTCGGGCTCCGGCAGGCCCAGCGTCTGCAGCGACATCAGGAACGCCTCGGCGTGCATGTCCTCGTGGTGCAGCGCGAGCCGGTGGAAGTAGAGGTCCTCGGGCGGACGCTCGGCAAGCAGGCTGCACTGGGCCTCCAGCACACGCGCGAGATAGCCCTGCACCGCCGGCCACGCGAGCTCCGGGCGATCCCAGCGCGCGGCGTGCGGGATGAGCGCGGAGTTGAGCAGCGCGTCGGCATCGGGGAACGTCGAGGGCCGCCGCGCGGCGCCGTCCACCCAGCGCAGGCACCAGTGTTCGTGGAACCAGGCGACGTGCGCAAGCTCCCACGCGGGCGGATTGACCGTGGCGAGGTACCGGAAGGCGAGCTGCGCCGGCTCGAGATGAGCGTAGATCGAACGCGTATACTCGCGCGCTTCACGCAAGGCGCCGGCGAGCGCCGCCGCTCCGTCCAACGAACCCATCGTGCCCTCTCCACGCGTTCTGATCGTCACGCCGTACGCCGCCGCGGCCAACAACGGCAACTGGCGCACCGCGGCGCGGTGGTCGCGCCTGCTGCGCGACACGCATCGCCTCATTGTACGGACTCCGGGCGAACCGCTCGACGCAGCCGACGTGCTGATCGCCCTGCACGCCCGCCGCAGCCAAGCGGCCGTGGCGGCGTGGCGCGCGCGGCACGGCGCGCGCCCCTGCGTCGTGGTGCTCACCGGCACCGACCTCTACCGCGACGTCCCGGCGCGCGATGCCGACGCGCTCGATTCGCTCGCGCGCGCCGACCGGCTGGTGGTGCTGCAGGAGCAGGGCGTCGAAGCGCTCCCCGCGCGCTTCCGCGGCAAGGCGCGCGTGGTGTATCAGTCCGCGCCCTCGCTGAGCGCGGCGCAACGGTCGACGCGACGCCTCACTGCGGTGTTCGTCGGGCACGTGCGGCCGGAGAAGGACGCGGCGACGTTCGTGCGCGCGGCGGCGCGGCTCGCCGCGCGAGCGGACATCGCGTTCGATCTCGTCGGCGGCGCGCGCGAGGCCGAGGCGCGCGCCGAGCTCGACGCGCTCCTGCCGGCTGCGTCCCGCCTCACGCTGCGCGGCGCGTTGCCGCACGCGGCGACGCGCCAGCGAATCCGCCGCGCGCACCTGCTCGTGGTGCCGTCGCGGATGGAGGGCGGGGCGAACGTGGTCGTGGAGGCGGTGACCGCCGGAACGCCGGTGCTGGCGAGCGACTGCGCCGGCAACATCGGCATGCTCGGCAAGCGTTACGCCGGATACTTTCCGGTCGGCGACGACGCCGCGCTCGCGCGGCTGCTGCAGCGCTGCCGCGACGAGCCCGCCTTCCTCGCCCGGCTTGCCCGGCAGTGCGAGGCGCGCGCGGCGCGATTCGCGCCGGAACGCGAGCGCGCCGCGCTCGTGCGGCTGCTGCGCGAGGTCCTGCGGGATTAAGCCGGCAGCTCGCCCAGATTCGCGACCCGTGCGCCGGCGCCGCCCGGCTGCGCGCCTCTGGCGAACACCTCCACCATCGCGCGGTTGAAGGCCGGCAGGTCGCCGGGCTTGCGACTGGAGACGAGCGCGCCGTCCACGACGACCTCCTCGTCCACCCACTTCGCGCCGGCGTTCTCCAGGTCCTTGCGCACCGAGGGCCAGGACGTCATGGTCCGGCCGCGCACGCAGTCGGCCTCGATCATCGTCCACGGTCCATGGCAGATGACGGCCACGGGCTTCCCTTGCGCCATCATCTCGCGCACCAGCGCCACGGCCTCCGGCTGGGTGCGCAGCTGGTCGGGATTGGCCACGCCGCCGGGCAGGAGCAGCGCGTCGAACTCGTCGGCCCGCGCCTTGTCGAGCGGCACGTCCACGTGGAAGCGGTCGGCCTTGTCGAAGTGGTTCCAGCCCTGCACTTCGTCCGCTTCGGCCGACACGATGGACGGAAGCGCCCCGGCTTCCACGAGCGCGCGCCGCGGTTCGGTCATCTCCTGCTGCTCGAAGCCCTCGGCCACGAGCACGGCCACCTTGCAGCCTTCCAGTGCCTGGGTCATATGCATCTCCGGTCAGTGGCAATCCAGCGCATGCAAGCAACCCACATGCCGCGCGCGCGGCGCGGCCCGTGCTAGGCCAGCTCGGTCGCGTAGCGCCGGATCTCGTCGGGGCCGAGCTTCACCACGTCCTTGGGGACGGTGCGCACCACCAGCTTGTCCGCGTGCTTCGGCAGCACGTTGCGCAGCGTGCCGAGGAACTTCGGCGGGGCGATCAGCACGAGCGCGTCGTAGCGGTTGTCGGTGCGCCCTTCTTCGAGGATCGCGGCCAGCGCGCGCGCGAAGAGCTCGTTCTCGTGGTGGATGGGGTCCGAGAGCTCGTTGGCCGAATGGCCCTGCACGCGCTCGCCCTTGCCGTAGAAGCGCCCGCTCGGTTCGGCGACCAGGTCGCGCCCGGCGGCGCGCCCTTCCGGGTGCGCGAAGTCCTGCAGCTCATGCATCTCCCGCGTGTCGTCGGGAAGCTCGAAGATCCGCGCGCGCGAGGCGTCGGCGGCGATGATCCAGGTGGTCTTCATGCCCCGACCCGGAAGCAATCCGCGTGCGCGGGCGGGCCCGGTCGGGGGCCGCGCCGTCAACCGCGGGTCAGCGTCTCGCGGTCGTAGCCGGCCACGCGCTTGTACGAATCGGAGAGGGTCCGCAGCTCGTCCTGGGAGATCACGTCCTCGATGCGCGCGAACGGCCGGTCGCCGGTGCGGCGCCACACCTCCCGGTTGATCGCATCGGGCGGGTTCGCGCGATTGGTGAGCACCACCTGCGCCGTCGCCGGCAGGCGCTCCGCCTCGTACGCCGCCAGCGCCTCCCGCGCATCGCGGCCGCCGGCGAGCAGCCCGGCGAGGCAGCGCGCATCGAGGATCGCCTGGCCCGCGCCGTTCGAGCCGCGCGGATACATCGGATGCGCCGCGTCCCCGAGCAGCGTCACGCGGCCGACGGTCCAGTGCGGCAGCGGGTCCTGGTCCACCATCGGGAACTCCAGGATGCGCTCCGCGCCGCGGATGAGCGCCGGCACGTCGAGCCAGTCGAAGTGCCAGTCGGCGAACGCGCCGATGAAGTCCTCCAGGCGACCGGCGCGGTTCCAGTCGCGCGACTCGTGCTTCGGCGTCTCGATCTCGGCGACCCAGTTCACGAGCTGGCGGCCGGCGCCGTCCACGTCGTTGCGGATCGGATAGATGACCATCTTGCCGTTGGCCAGCCAGCCGGCGCGCACCATGCTCGCGCCGGAGAGGAACCTGGGCCACACGGTCGCGCCGCGCCACATGTTCACGCCCGAGTACTTGGGCGGCCCCTCGGCGGGGAAGAGCTGCCGGCGGATGGCGGAATGGATGCCGTCCGCGCCCACCACCGCCGCCGCGCGCTGCGCCGGGCGCGGCGCGCCTGCGGCATCGACGAACGCGAGCGTCACGGCGGCGTCGTCCTGGGTGAAGCCGGTGCACTTCCAGCCGAGGTGCAGCCGATCCGCGCCCACGCGCTCGCGGAACGCGTCGAGCAGCACAGCGTGCAGATCGGCCCGATGGATGGAGAACTGCGGATGCGCGTAGCCGGCGTCGCGCCCCAGCGGCTCGCGGTAGATGAGCTGGCCGAAGCGGTTGTAGAACACCGCCTCCTGCGTCGCGACCGCGACACGCGCGAGCGCGGGCTCCAGCCCGAGGCCGGCGAGGACCTGCGTGGCGTGCGGCAGCAGGTTGATGCCGACGCCGATCGGGCGGATCTCCGGGGCCGCCTCGTACACGCGGCAGGGCACGCGGGCAGCGTGCAGCGCGAGCGCAAGGGCGAGGCCGCCCACGCCGCCGCCGATGATGACAATCTCGTCCATGGAATCCCTTGTCTGCGGCCCGCCATTCTGACCGCTCGCCGCAACGCTGCCAACCGCCGACGCCGCGCGGCTATACTCCGACCGCATCTCCGCATTCCGCGTGCACTGTCCCGACGTGACCGCCGCCTCCTCGATGTCCGCTCCCGATCCGCAGCGCGCACGCGAGCTCTACCGCGCCCATGCGGCGGGCTACGACGCGTCCGCCGCGCGCACCATGCCGCTGCGGCGCCGGACCATCGCGGCGCTCGGCCTGCGTCCGGGCGACACGGTCCTCGACGTCGCGTGCGGCACCGGCCTGAGCTTCGCGCTGCTGCGCGAGGCGGTGGGCGAGACGGGCCACGTCGTCGGGGTGGAGCTGTCGCCGGAAATGCTCGCGCTGGCGCAGCGGCGCTGCGCGGCGGCCGGCTGGCACAACGTGACGCTCATCCGCGCGGCGATGGAGGACGCGGTGATCCCGCGTCCGCTCGACGCCGTGCTGTTCAACTTCACCCACGACGTGCTGCGCTCGCCGCCGGCGCTCGCGCGCATCTTCGCCGCGGCCCGGCCCGGCGTGCGCGTGGCGGCCGCCGGGATGAAGTGGGCGCCCTGGTGGATGGCGCCGGTGAATCTCGTCGTGCGCGCGCAGGCGCGGCCGTACATGACGACCTTCGAGGGGCTCGACCGGCCCTGGAGCCTCCTCGAACGTCATCTCGGAAGCTTCCAGTGGCGCCCGGTGCTGTTCGGCACCGGCTACATCGGCTGGGGAAAGGGCCGCACTGCGCCGGAGTGACCGCCGTCCGGCTGCATCCGGAACGCGCGGGGCAACGTAAGCGCCACGTACATGAAGAAGAAACCGCGCATCCTCGTGCTGTTCCCCCAGGAGTGGGACCGCCTCGCGCTCGCCGATCCGCGCATCGCCGACCGCTACGACTTCCTGTACGCGGGGTTCGACCTCTTCCGCTTTCCCGAGAACGTCCGCCTGCTCAGCTTCGACGCGCGGCGCTTCGTCGAGCGCATCGTGCGGCTCGCGCGGCGGCGCGGCGTGGACGGCATCGTCAGTCCGCAGGAGCAGATGGGCGTCTCGATCGCCGCGGCGGCGACGGCCCGGCTCGGCCTGCCCGGACCCGATCCGCGCGGCGTGCTGGTCGCCCAGCACAAGCTCTATGCGCGCGAGGCGATCGCCCGCGCCCGCCCCGAGCTCAATCCGCCGTTCGGGGCCTTCCGCCACGACTTCGCGCATCCCGACGAGCTGCCGCTGCCGTTCCCGTTCTTCGTCAAGCCGGTGAAGGCGACCTTCTCCGTCCTCGCTCGGCGGGTGGACACGCTCGACGACCTGCGGCGGCACCTCTCGTTCCGGCCCTTCGAGCGGCACGTCATCAAGCGCCTGGTGCGGCCCTACAATGACCTCCTGGCCGAGCACGCCGACCTGCCCGTCGACGCGCATCACATGGTGGCCGAGGGCCTGGTGGACGGGGTGCAGGTGAACGTGGACGGCTACGTGCACGACGGCGGCGTCACCATCCTCGGCATCGTGGACGAGCACATGTACCCGGGCACGCACGCGTTCCTGCGCTTCGAGTACCCGAGCGCGCTGGAGCCACGGCTGCAGGCGAGGCTCGCCGACGCCGCCGCGGCGACGGTGCGCGCGGTCGGCCTCGATCACGGCCTCTTCAACGTCGAGCTGATCTGGTGTCCCCACACCGACGCGATCCGCGTGGTCGAGATCAACCCGCGCGTCGCCTCGCAGTTCATCACGCTGTACGAGTGGGTGCACGGCATCCGCCTGCAGGAGGCGATGCTCGACCTCGCGCTCGGCCGCGCGCCGCGCATCGCGCCGGCGCCGCAGCGCAACCGCCACGCGGCGAGCTTCGTGTTCAGGCTGTTCGGCGGGCGCGCGGACGTCGCGATGCCGCGTGCCGAACAACTTGCGCGCGTCGCGCAGCGTCATCCCGAGGCGCGGGTCATGCTCTATCTCAAGCGCGGCGCGGAGCTCGCACGCGAGCTGAAGTGGCTCGGCAGCTATCGGTACGCGCTGGTGAACGTGCCCGCACGCGACCGGGCCGAGCTCTACGCGCGCCATCGCGAAATCGCGGCGATCCTCGGCTTCGATGACGGCGGCCACGCGGACCTTCTCGGCGCCGGCGCCGCCGACCCCGGCCGCTTCGCCCGCGACGCGACGCACCTGCACCAACCCAGCCCGGCCCCGGTCTGACATGGGCGCGACGAGCCGCACCGGCGGGGCGCGTGCGGACCGACTCGCGATCGCGTGGGCGATCGGCGCCGCGGTGCTCCTCAACTTCGCGCTGTCCTTCGAGAACGTCTGGTCCACGCTATGGATCCGGCCCGACACGCGCCTCGCGCCGGAGCTCGTCGCCGCCTGGGTCGTGCTGCTTCTCGCCGCCTGGCGGTGGGGCCGCGTGCCGGCGCGGCTGGTCGGCGCCCTCGCCGCCGTCCTGACGCTGCTCGTGGTCGGCCGCTACGCCGACGTCACCGCGCCCTCGGTGATGGGCCGCGAGATCAACCTCTACTGGGACGGCGGACAGGTGCCGCGCTTCCTCTGGGTCACGGCGCGCGAGCGCGGCGCGTGGCTGCTGGTCGCGATCGCCGCAGCAGCGGTCCTCGTGATCGTGCTGCTCCACCGGCTGGTCCGGGCGGCCCTCGCCCGAGTCGCACGCGAGCTCGCGCCGCGCGCGCTCCGCTCGCCGGCGGCGCTCGCGGTGACCGCGTGTGCCGTGGTGCTGTCGCTCCTCAACGCCGCCGGACAGCAGTGGACGTGGCCCTACCTCTCCAAGCCGGTCACCAGGAGCGTGCTGCGCCAGGCCGAGATCCTGCGCAACGCCTGGTCGCCCGATCGTCTCGCCGCCGCCCTGCCGCCGTCCCCGCGCTTCGATTCCGACCTCGCCGCGCTGCGCGGGATGGACGTGCAGCTCGTGTTCCTCGAGTCGTACGGCGCCGTGGCGTTCGACGATGCGTCGATCCGCGCCGCGCTTGCCCCCGATCGCGAGACGCTGCGTGCCGCGGTCGAGGGCTCCGGCTACGCCGTCGTCTCCGCGTTCGTGCGCTCGCCGACCTTCGGCGGCGCGTCCGATCTCGCGCACCTGTCGCTGCTGTCCGGCATCGACCTCTCCGATCCGCTGCGCCACGACCTGCTGCTGATGAGCGACCGGCCGACGCTCCTGTCGTTCTTCCGCGAGCATGGCTACGAGACCTTCGGCGTGTATCCCGCGCTCACCTGGGACTGGCCCGAGGCGGCGTACTACGGCTACGCGCATCTCGTCGACGGCCGCGCGCTCGACTACGCCGGCCCGGCCTTCGGGTACTGGAAGATCCCCGACCAGTGGGCGATGGCACGCTTCGAGGCGATGCATCCGCTGGCGCGCGACTCGCCGCCGCGCTTCACCGTGTTCGCGACGATGAACACGCACGCGCCGTTCCGGCCGATCCCGCCGTACCAGCCGGACCGGACGCGGCTGCTGTCCGAGGAGCCCTTCACTCCGGCGGAGGCCGCGAATGCCATCGCCGAGGGCACGGGCTGGCAGGACCTCGTGCCGGCGTACGTCCGGTCGCTGTCCTACCAGTACCGTTGGCTCGCGGGCCATCTCTCCCGCCCGCGCGCGCGCGACGCCGTCTTCGTGCTCGTCGGCGATCACCAGCCGCTCGGCAACGTCAGCGGCCGCGGGGCACGCTGGGACGTGCCGGTGCACGTGGTCGCGCGCGAAGGGCCGGTGCTCGATCGCCTGCGCGCGATGGGGTTCGTGCCGGGCCTGGAGCCCGCGCCGCAAGCGCTCGGCGGCATGCACCAGCTTGCGCCGTGGCTGCTGGAGGCGTTCGACGGCGGGGCCCACGTGCGCGCCGCGCGCGCGCCGCGCGTCCTCGCGCTAGCCGGCCCCCGCGCGCGCTACGCGCGCTGCGCGCGGCGGCGACGCTCGACCTCGGCGAGCCCGGCGAGTCCGATCGCCACGAGCGCGAGCGAGCCCGGCTCCGGGACCGGCGCGACGCCGGTGCCGCCTTCCCGGTGCAAAGAGAAGGACGTGAAGGTGCCGTCCACGTTCTGGGAGATCTTCTCGCTGCCGTCGGTCATCCCGGAGAGCTGGAAGTAGAAGTCCTTGACGACGGTCGACGGGGCGAAGTCGATGCCGCCCCAGTCGAACGTCTGCTCCGACAGCACGCCCGAGGAGATGAGGCCCGGCGCGTAGAGGTCGAACATGAAGCGGTTCATGAACATCTTGTTGCCGCCCGGCGCATCGACCTCGTTCGAAACCAGGCCGTTCCTGAACCCGAACATGCCGTCGGCGTTGATTGCGCCCCGCAGCGGCAGCCCGCTGTTGCCGGTGGTGACCCGGTCGAAGGTGGGCGAGTTGAGGAGCGCCACCCCGAAGTAGTTGGCAGTCACCTCGGGCGTGTTGACCCACTGGAAGGTCTTGCCGGCGAAGGTGACCGAGACTTCCTTGAAGGTCTCCGACGACCAGTAGTCGCCGGCCACGGGCACCTTGGGCGCGTCGGTGTTCAGCTTGAAGTAGCCGGTGACGGTGAAGGGGCCGGTGGTGGACCCGGTGGTGCCTGCCACGACGAAGTTCGTCGGCGAGTTGACCAAGGAACCGCCCCAGGACATCTGGGCGGTGAAATCGAGCTGGATGATCGCGGCGTTGGCGAAGGAGGCGGCGGAGAGAAGGACGGATGCGAGGAGGACCTTGGTTTTCATTGTTGGAGAGCGTTGAAGAAAGGCCCACCGATTATTCCCATTCAGCGTTTCACCATGTGCAAAAGATTGTCAAACCAGCCGCGACGCTCCAATTCCTTGGCCGCCGGACGCCGATGCATCGGTTGCTTTAGGATCGCGTTGCTCACCGGGAGACTGGCCATGATCCGAGTCCTGTTTGCCTTGCGCCGCGTGATCGGCGCCGCCGCCCTGGCTCTTGTCGCCGCCACCGCCGCTGCGGCCGACCTGCCGCTCTTCGACGCGCACGTGCACTTCAGCCACGACGCGGTGGAGGTGCTGCCGGTGCAGGACGCGGTTGCCCTGCTGCGCAAGAGCGGCGTGCGCGGCGCCCTGGTATCGAGCTCCAACGACGAGGGTACGCAGAAGCTCCTTGCCGCCGCGCCCGATCTCATCATTCCCGAGCTGCGTCCCTACCGCACGCGCAGCGACGTCGGCGGCTGGACGCGCGACGAGGGCGTGCTCGCCTACGTCGAGGAGCGGCTGCGCAAGTACCGTTACGTGGCGATCGGCGAGTTTCATCTCTATGGCGCCGATGCCGACCTGCCGATCCCGCGGCGCATCGTGCAGCTCGCGAAGCAGTACAACCTCATGCTGCACGCCCATTCCGACGCCGATGCGGTGGAGCGCATCTTCCGCCAGGACCCGAACGCGCGGGTGCTGTGGGCGCACGCCGGGTTCGAGCGTCCGGAGCGGGTGCGCGAGCTGCTGCGCAAGCATCCGAACCTCTGGGCCGACCTCGCGTTCCGCACCGACCACGCGAGCGGCGGCACGCCCGCCCCGGAGTGGCGCGAAGCGTTCATCGAGTTCCCCGACCGCTTCATGGTCGGCACCGACACCTACGTGCCGGAGCGCTGGCACTTCGTGCCCGAGCACTCGCGCTGGTCGCGCGAATGGCTCGCCGCATTGCCGAAGGACGTGGCGGAGAAGATCGCCTACCGCAACGGCGAGCGCGTCATCCGCGGCTGGTGGCAGAAGCTGCAGGCGCAATGAGGCGCATGGCGCCGGCACTCGCGGGCACGGCGCTGTCCGCGGCGCTGACGATCCCGGCGAGCGGGGCATCCGCGTGCGAGGTGCCCGCGGGGTTCGATCCGCTGGCGCGGGTGGAGTCGCGCGGCGTCGTCGTCGCGTTCAAGCCGGTGCCCGCGCCGATCGTGGTCGGCCGCCACTTCGCGCTCGACGCCATCGTGTGCGCGAAGGAGGGGGCTGCGCCGAGCGCGCTGCGCGTCGATGCGCAGATGCCCGAGCATCGCCACGGCATGAACTATCGCGCCCGCGTGGCGGCGCAGGGCGAGGGCCGCTGGCGCGCCGAGGGCCTGCTCTTCCACATGCCGGGGCGCTGGCAGTTCGTGTTCGAGGTCGAGCGCGGCGGCCAGCGCGAGCGGCTCGTCCGCGACTACGTGCTGGAATGATCCGCGCGCTCGTCCTCGCGCTCGTCGTCCTCGCCCCCGCGCTGCCGGCGCATGGCGACGACGCGAAACCCGACGGCATCACGCTGCGCGCCATCCTGCGCCACGGTCCGTGGCCGCAGCCGGTGCTGCCCGATCCCAGCAATCGCGGCTCGGGGCACCCCGCGGCGATCGCCCTCGGCCAGCGGCTCTTCGCCGAGCCGCGCCTGTCGCGCGACGGCGCGCTGTCGTGCGCCGCCTGCCACGTGCCGAACGGCAGCTTCACCGATGGGCGCGAGCGCGGCATCGGACGCGCCCCGCTGCTGCGCAACACGCCGTCGCTCTGGAACGTCGGCCTGCAGCACTGGTTCGGCTGGGACGGCGCGCAGGACAGCCTGTGGGCGCAGAGCGTGCGGCCGATCCTCGCGGCGGACGAATTCGCCGCCGGCGCCGCGCACGTGGCGCGCGTCATCCGGAGCGACGCGGAGCTCGCGTGCCTGCATCGCAAGGCGTTCGGCGCGACGCGCGACGACGCGCGCCTGCTGGTGGATGCGGGCAAGGCGCTCGCCGCGTTCCAGGAGACGCTGGTGTCCGGCCGCACGCCGTTCGACGAGTACCGCGATGCGCTCGCGCGCGGCGACGCGGAGGCGGCGGCGCGCTATCCGGCGCCGGCGCGGCGCGGGCTCGCGCTGTTCGTCGGTCGCGGCAACTGCAGCGTCTGCCACTTCGGCGCGGCCTTCACCAACGGCGAGTTCCACGACGTCGGCGTGCCGTTCTTCGCCGCACGCGGGCAGGTGGACGCGGGCCGCTACGAGGGCATTCGCCGGCTGCAGGCGAATCCGTACAACCTGCTCGGCGCGCACAGCGACGACGGTAGCCGCCGCTCGGCGACGAAGACGAAGCACGTCGATCTCAACCAGCGCACGTTCGGGCAGTTCCGGACGCCCGGCTTGCGCAACGTCGCGCTCACCGCGCCCTACATGCACAACGGCCGGCTGGCGACGCTGCACGACGTCGTGCGGCATTACTCCGAGCTCGACCCGCAGCGCGTGCACTCGCACGGCGAGGCCGCGCTGCTGCAGCCGCTCAGGCTCGCCGAGGCCGAGATCGACGACCTCGTCGCGTTCCTCGAATCGCTCACCGACCCCGCCGCGCGCACGCCGCTGCCCGCGCCGCGCGCCTGCGCGACCCTCCAGGAGGCACTCCAGTGATTCACGGCATGAACCACTTCACCATCCTCACGCAGGACCTCGACGCGACGCTCGCGTTCTACCAGCGCTTCCTCGACCTGCGCGCAGGCGAACGTCCCGACCTCGGCTTTCCGGGGGCGTGGATGTACGCGCCGGACGGCGACGAGGCGATCCTGCACATCATCGCCGGCCGTCCGATGCCCGAGGAGCCGGCGGGGGTCATCGACCACATGGCGTTCACCGCGACGAACCTCCAGGACCATCTCGCGCGCCTCGACGCAGCGGGCGTGAAGTACGTCGTGCGCCGGCAGCGCGGCTCGGGCACCTGGCAGGTCTTCTTCGACGATCCGAACGGCGCGAAAGTCGAGCTGGACTTCGATCCCGCGGAGGCCGGGCCGGCCTGATGCGCCGGCGGCGGTTTCTCGCCGGCAGCGCTGCCGCCACGGCGGCGGCTGCGCTGCCGGGCGCCTCGTCCGCGCAGGCGCAGGCCTTCCCACGCGGCTTCACCTGGGGCGCGGCCACCTCGGCCTACCAGATCGAGGGCTCGCCGACGCGCGCCGGCGGCGGCGCATCGGTGTGGGACGTCTTCACGCGCCGGCCGGGCGCGATCCGCGACGGCGCGTCGGGCGAGATGGCGTGCGACCACGTGGCGCGCTACGCCGAGGACGTGCGGCTGCTGCGCGAGCTCGGCGTCGGCGCCTATCGGCTCTCGCTGTCGTGGCCGCGGCTCTTTCCCGACGGCACCGGACGCCTCAATCCCCAGGGCGCGGACTTCTACGACCGGCTCATCGACGCGCTCCTCGCCGCCGGCATCGCGCCGTGGATCACGCTCTTCCACTGGGACTATCCGCAGGCGCTGCAGCAGCGCGGCGGCTGGCTCGCGCCGGACGCTCCGGCGTGGTTCGCCGAGTACGCGGCATTCGCGGTGCGGAGGTGGGGCGATCGCGTCGCGCACTGGATTACGCTGAACGAGCCCGAGGTGTTCGTGATGCTCGGCCACCGCTGGGGCACGCATGCGCCGGGGGAGAAGCTCACGCAGGCGCAGACGCTCGCGCTGGCGCACCGCGTGCTCCTCGCGCACGGCGCGGCGGTGCGCGCCATGCGGGCGAGCGCGCCGCGCCCGATCGCCATCGGCTACGCGGCCGCGCTGACGCCCGCGCTGCCGGCGTCGGCGGATCCGCGCGACGTCGATGCCGCGCGGCGTCGCACGTTCACCGGCATGGCCGCCTGGCTGCTCGATCCGGTGTACCGCGGGCACTATCCGGCAGCCGAGCGCCGCGAATGGGGCGCCGACGTGCCGGAGATCGGCGCGGACGACCTTGCGGCGATCGCGCAGCCGCTCGACTTCTGCGCGGCCAACGTGTATCACGGCTACCGCGTGCGCGCGGGGGAGGGCGCGGCGACCGTTCCCGTGCCGTGGCCCCCCGGCCATCCGCGCACCGCCTTCGATGCCTTCATGTGGGCGCCCGAGGCGCTGCACTGGGGACCACGCTTCCTGTACGAGCGCTACCGCCTGCCGGTGGTCGTCACCGAGAACGGCATCTCCGTCACCGACTGGATCGCTCTCGAGGGCCGCGTGCGCGATCCGCAGCGCATCGATTTCATGCGCCGCGCGCTGCGGTCGCTGCGTGAAGCGATGGATGCGGGCACCGACGTGCGCGGCTACTTCGCGTGGAGCCTGCTGGACAACTTCGAGTGGGCGGAGGGGTACACGCAGCGTTTCGGGCTGGTGTTCGTCGAGTACGCCACGCAGCGGCGCGTGCCGAAGGATTCGTACGCGTGGTACCGCCGCGTGATCCGCGGCAACGGCCGCGACCTCTAGCGACTGTCTCCGTTCAGCTCATCAACGGCCTCGGTCGGCGCGTCGAAGCGTGCCCGCCATGCGCCGAGCACGGGCGAGCGCGGGGCGGAGAATGCGAGCTGCCGCAGCGCGACGCGCCGCGCCAGCCGCTCCGCGCGTCCCGATCCGGCGGACTCGTGCGGCGGCTCGCCGGCGAGCACGGCCTGTTCGACCCTGCGCTTGGCGGCCACCAGCACCGGGTCGCCGAATGCATCGAGGAGCTGCTGGAAAGCCGCGTGGCGGTCGGCGGCGAAGGGGATGGCGCGACCTTCCACGTCGTGCAGCGCGGCCGGGGGAAACAGCTCGAGCGCCGGCACCCATCCCGCGGGAATCGGCACGTTGGCCGGATGCGTGCGGCGAAGGCGCAGCAACGCGGGCAGCACGTGGGTATGCGGTCCGGTCGGCGTCGTGCCGTCCCGAGGCGGGATCGGCGTGAACACCTCGATGCGCGCCAGGCGCGACACGAACACGCGCTGCGGCTGCATCGCCGCGAGCTCGGCCAGCAGGCCCGGATCGAACGCGGAGCGGCCGGCGCTCGCCTGCAGCGCGCGCGCCGCGGCCGGATCGGCGATGCGCACGCAGGCGTCGCACTGCAGGGCGCCCAGCCCGAGATCGAACAGCGCCGCGCCGCGGTCCCGGTCGCGCAGCGCGCCCGCGTCGGGGCCCAGGGCGGTCAGCACCGCGCGCTGGTGCATCGCGGCGCGCCCGGCGGGCAGGCAGAACGCGATGCCCTGCTGCCACGCACCTGCGGCGGTGGGACGCTCCCAGGCGATGGCGCGGGCGTCGTCAGGCAGATCGATGGCGATCGCGCCGCGCGTCGTGATCGCCATGCGCGCGTCGCGCTCGACCGGCTCGTCGGCGGCGCGCACGAACTCCGCGATGGCCCCGAAGGTGCCCACGCCCCAGCCGGCGCCCGCGTCGGGCAGTGCGCGGGCGGCGAGTGCGGCGGCGGTGGGCGGAACGGGGAGCATCGGACGATGATAGTGCCGCATTGGCGATAATGGCGGCTTCCATCGTGGAGAACCGCGCATGCCCCAGACCGTCGACTACTACTTCTCGCCCGTCTCGCCGTGGACCTATCTCGGTCACGAGCGCTTCCGCGCCATCGCACGCGCCGCCGGCGCGCAGGTGAACGTCAAGCCGGTGGACTACGGCCGGATCTTTCCGGTGTCGGGCGGGCTGCCGCTGAAGCAGCGGCCGCCGCAGCGCCAGGCCTACCGCCTCATGGAGCTCGCCCGCTGGCAGAAGCACCTGGGCGTGCCGCTGGTGGCGGAGCCGAAGTTCTTTCCCGTGGCGGCCGACCCCGCGGCGAAGCTGATCATCGCCGCCGACCTCGCCAAGGGCACCGCGGCGGCGCTCAATCTCGCCCTCGCGCTGATGCGCGCGTGCTGGGCCGAGGAGCGCAACCTCGCCGACGGCCCGACGCTGGATGCGATCGTGACCGCCACCGGCCTCGATCCGGCGGCGCTGAAGGCCCCGGACGTCGCCGCGCAGGCGCAGGCGAGGTACGACCAGTACACCGAGGAGGCGATCGCGCGGGGCGTGTTCGGCGCCCCGACGTACGCGATCGGGAACGAGCTCTTCTGGGGGCAGGACCGGCTGGACTTCGTGGAGCGGACGTTGCAGGGCTGAGCGCGCGGCGCGCCCGCATGATCTTCCGCGGCTGGATCGTCGTCGGCGCGGCGTGCACGGCGCTGGCGCTGGTCTTCGCCGCGGCCTACTCCTTCGCCACGTTCTTCGCCGCGCTTCAGGCCGAGTTCGACGCCTCGCGTGCCGACGTCTCGCTCGTGTTCGCCATCGCCGGCTTCGCGTGGTTCACGCTCGGTGCCTTCACCGGTGCGTGGGCGGACCGCACCGGGCCGCGCCCGCTCGCCGTCGTCGGCGCGCTGTGCCTCGCCGCCGGGCTGTACGCGGCGAGCCGCGCGAGCACGCTCTGGCACGTCTATCTCACCTGGAGCGTCGGCGTCGGGCTCGGGGCCGGCTGCATGTACGTCCCCGCGATCGGCGCGGTGCAGCCGTGGTTCCGCCGTCGGCTCGGCCTTGCGGCCGGCATCGCCTCGGCGGGGATCGGCATCGGCACGCTGCTGGGGCCGCTCGCCTCCGTGCGGCTCATCGAGAGCGTCGGCTGGCGCGACGCGTTCGTGGTGTTCGCCGCCGTGGCGCTGGTCGTCGGCCTCGCCGCGGCCGCGCTGCTCGACAACGATCCCGCCCGCCACGGCCTGCATCCGGACGGCGACGCCGGCGGCGGCGCGCCGCCGCGTCCCAAGACGGGGCTGGCGCTGCGTGAAGCGCTGCGCACGCGCGAGTTCCGGCTGTTCTATCTCTCGGTGCTCGCGTGCACCGTCGGCCAGGCCCTCCCGCTCGCGCATCTCGTGCCGTTCGCGCGCGACCACGGCCACTCGGAAGCCTTCGGCGCGACGCTCGTCGGCCTCATCGGCATCGGCAGCATCGCCGGGCGCTTCCTGCTCGGCGGCTTCGGCGACCGCATCGGCCGGCGCACCATGCTGGTCGTCGTGTACGCGGCGATGGCCGCACTGCTGGTGACGTGGCTCTTCGCGACGAGCGCGCCGGCGCTCGCGCTCTTCGCGCTCGCCTACGGCGTGAGCTACGGCGGCTTCGTGTCGAGCTGCCCGCCGCTCGCCGCGGACTACTTCGGCGCGCGCAGCATCTCCGGCATCATCGGCGCGCTCTATACCGCTGCGGGCGTCGGCTACATCGCGGGACCGGTGCTCGCCGGCGCCGGCTACGACCGCTTCGGCAGCTACGCGTGGCCGATCGGCATCGCGGCGGGGCTGATGCTGCTCGCGGTGGCGCTCGCCGCGGCGCTGCCCGATCCGCGCGCCGGCGCGTTTCAGCGGAACCGGCCGCCCGCGAGGTAGTAGGCGAACTTGACGCCTTCGAGCAGGACGTTCCGCGTCGCCTCCTGCTCGGTCCACCAGTCGCGCGCGAGCGGCTCGTAGCGGCCGCTGCCCACCACCAGCACCTCGCGGCCGGGCAAGGCGTCGCGCAGGATCAGGCGCGCGCGGCGGACGTGGTAGGGCGAGGTCACGACCACGATCCGCTCGCCCGGCGCCACGCGCTCGGCGAGCGCCAGTCCTTCCGCGTAGGTGCTCTTCAGCGCCTCGCCGAACGTGTCGATCGCGTCGCGCGGCACGCCGTGCTTCGCCAGCAGCAGCGCGCCCGTCTCCTCGAACCACGGCACGGCGATGCCCTCCTGCGCGAGGCGCAACTGGCGCTTCGAGCGCATCGGCACCGACAGCAGCACGCGCGGCGCGATGCCGTCGCGATAGAGGTCCGCGCCGGCGAGCGCGCGGGTGGGCTCCTCGCCGAGCACCACGATGGCAGTGGCCGGCCTGGGGACGTCGTCCGCGGCGAGCCAGTCGGAGGCGCGCAGCGCCGCGGCGCCCACGGCCGCGGCAAGCAGGGCGAGAAGCGCGGCGAGGACGGCGCCGCAACGCAGGAGGCATTGCATAATCGGGCTCCGGACGACGACAACGACAAGAGACGGAGCAATCTTAGTGAAGCTGGGGAAGGGGATGTTCCGGCGGGGCCGTTCGAGCGTCGAGGTGAGCGAGGAGGGCGGCTACCGCGCCCTGCATCTCGGCGGCGACGCGGTGCAGAGCGCGATGAAGCTCTCGGACCCGTCGGCGCTCGCGCTGGACTACACGCAGGCGATGATGGGCGGGCTGCTCTTCGTGCCCGACCCGCAGGACATCCTGATGGTCGGTCTCGGCGGCGGCTCCATCGCGCGCTTCGTCCACGAGCGCATGCCGGAGACGCGCATGACCGCGGTCGAGCTCAATGCGCAGGTGGTGGCGGCCGCGCGCAGCATGTTCGGTCTGCCGGCCGACGACGAGCGGCTCGCGGTGGTGGTCGCCGACGGTGCGGCGTACGTGCCGCGCCATCCCGGTTCGTGCGACGTGCTGCTCCTCGATGCCTTCGAGGACGGCGTCTCGGTCGCGCCGCTCGCCACCGCCGCGTTCTACGCCGCCTGCCGGGAAGCACTGCGTCCGGACGGGGTGTTCGTGGTCAACTTCATCGCCGAGGAGCGCTACTTCGCGCGCTATCTCGGCCGCATCGAGGAGGCGTTCGAGGGCCGCGTGCTGTGCCTGCCGGCGCGCAACCGCGTGAACGTGATCGTGCTCGGCCTCACCCGCAGCCGTTCGCGCTACGCCATCGACGGGCTGAAGCGCGTGGCGCGCGCCCTGAAGCGGCGCCTCGGCCTGCCCTACGACCAGTTCGTGCGCGACCTGCTCGCGTTCAATCCGCACACCGCGGCGTATCTCACGCTCAAGGAGGTGCGGGATCCGCGCCCGCACCTCCTCTGAGGGACGTCAGTCCGGCACGTTGATGCGGCCCGGGACGACCTCGATCCGGTCGTCCGGACCGGGCGCGGCCACGATCGCGCCGAGATTCAGCAGCTCCAGCGGCGTGGCGGCCGAGCCGCGCGGCACTGTGCGCACCACCTGCGAGGGCGGCAGCGGCCTGCCTTCCGCGAGGCGGGCCCACATCAGCTCGAGCGCCTGGATGCCGTACCAGTGCATCGGGACGAACTGCGCGGCGTAGCCGGGGAACGGCAGGAACGCGTCGAAGTGCTGGGCATTCGTGATCTCGTAGTAGCGCAGCCCGCTGTGGCGACCTTCGCGCAGGCGGTTCAGCGCGACGTACGGACGCGAGCTGTGGTTGGTCGGCACCAGCGCGTCGGCACGGCCGTGCACGATGATCGCGGGCCTGCCGCCGAGGTCGCCGGACCGGGCCACCTCCGCGATGCCCGCCGCCACCCGCTCGTGATCCTCGCGTGCGTCGCCCTGCAGAGGATGCCCGCTCACCGGGTCGCGGCCGGTCGCGAGGCCGCGCAGGCACAGCGCACCGTCGAGGTTCAGGTCCGGCAGGCCAGACGACGGCGACGTCGAGAGGGCGTCGAGCTTCGGCCCGCCCACCGAGGCATTGTTGACGATGTTGATGCCCGCCGTGGGCGGCACGCCGTTGCCGTTCCCGAAGATCGCCGCGACGTTCGCCGCGGGGGCCGGGATCACGCTGCCGTCGGCCTGCGTCGCCGCGAAGCTGAAATCGCAGAGGTTGCGGCGCACGCTGAAGCGGCCGTAGGCCTTGGCGTAGGTGACCGTCACGCCGGGCGTCGCGTTGGTGGCGTAGTGCGACGCGTGCAGCAGGTCCGACTCCGGCTCCCAGCCGTAGGCGCGCAGCTTCGCGAGCGCGTCGGCCGCGCGCTCGGCCACCGTCGTGCCGCCCACCAGGCCCTTGTCCGCCAGGGCCTGGCAGCGGTCGCGGATGCGGTCGGGCGCCGGCGCACTGGCGATGAAGGTGGGCGGGTTGAGCTGCGCCGCGCACGCCTGGTAGAGGTTCGCCACGGTGAAGTAGTCGTAGAGCGGCCGCGAGTCGAGCGCGACGTCCATGCCGTCGCGCTGCACGCGCACGTTCGGATGCTTGGGCACCTGCACGTTCGGCTCCGATACCGCGACGCCGTCGATGAGTCCGCGCTCGTCCTGCTCGGCGGCGGCGATGGCCGCGCCGCCGCCGTTGGAGACGCTGCCGGCGATGACGAGGGTGTTCTCCGGGCGGAACGCGCGCATGCGCCGGCCGTGGCGGTCCTCCGGCGCGTACTGCTCGTTGATCGCCCAGAAGGCGAGCTCGATCGCCTGCAGGGTGTAGCGGCCCCAGAAGCGCTCCGGGTTGTCGCGGCTGTGGGCATGCTTGAACGCGAAGCGGTCGGGCCACTCGGCGTTGAAGGTCTCGCGGCGGCGGTCCGACAGCGGGGCGGTGAAGTTGGACAGCATCCCGGCCAGGTCGGCAGATTGGCGTACGCCGTCGATGAGGTTCACGGTGTCGGCCATCAGATCGTGCGCGCCCAGGCCGGCGCCCTTGTCGCTGTAGGCCACCGCGCAGCCCTTCTTCAGCGCCCACTCGCCCACCGCGCCGACCGCGCCGTACACGCCGCGGGAGCCGCTCGAGGTCGCGCTCACGATGCACGGACGCCGCGGATCGAAGCTCGCCGGGATCTGCACCATGAGCGTCACGTTCGCCCCGCCGGGCGGGTTCCTGGCGTACGCGAGCGTCTCCGTGCCGGCGATCGGGCCCTGGGCACCGGGCGTGCCGTCGAGGGCGACGTTCGGGCCGAACAGCCGGCCGAAGCCGCCGGCGGCCGAGGTGTCCACGAGCGCGCGGTAGTTCTGGTGGATCGCGCGCGTGCGCAGCTCGTCGGCGGTGGGCTGCAGCGGATCGGCGAACGCCGGCGGAACCAGGTTGGCGATGCCCGCCGTGCCGAGGCCCGCGGTCAGGAGATCGTTGGTGATCCCGTCGTAGGTCTTGGTCTCCTGCAGGTTGGCGACGAACGGCGGCAGCAGATTGGGCTGCGCCGCCTGGGCGGCACCGGCGAGCGCTGCGAGCGCCGCCGCGATGGCGTGACGGACCATGGGGACTCCTCCTCCGTGTTGGGTTTTCCTCCGCATCGCATGCTAGGCAGGCAATGTGACGCGCTCGCTGCCGCCGCGTAGCCCTTTGGGACCGGGTTGATAGAATCGCTGCATGAGCGAAATCACCATCGAACAGGCGCGCATCGACCTAGCGGTCGCGCTGCGTGCAGCGGCGCGCTTCGGCCTCTCGGAAGGCGTGTGCAACCACTTCAGCCTGGCGGCACCGGGGCGGCCGGGACTGTTCCTCATCAATCCCCAGGGCCTGCACTGGTCGGAGATCCGGCCGTCGGACATCGTCACGGTGGACGTGAAGGGCCGCGTGGTGGAGGGGCGCCACAAGGTCGAGCCGACCGCGTTCTACATCCACAGCCGCATCCACAACTCGAAGAAGGCGCCGGCGTGCGTGATGCACACCCACATGCCGTTCACCACCTCGCTCACGCTGCTCGAGGGCGGACGCCTGGAGCCGGCGAGCCAGAACGCGCTGCGCTACTACGGCCGTGTCGCCTACGACGACGAGTACAACGGCCTGGTGCTCGACGACGCCGAGGGCGACCGCATCTGCCAGAAGCTCGAGGGCGCCGACGTGCTGTTCATGGCGAACCACGGCGTGATCGTCACCGGCGCGAGCGTGGCGTGGACCTTCGACGACCTGTACTACCTGGAGCGGGCGGCGATGGTGCAGGTGCTCGCGCAGGGCACCGGAAAGCTGCTGAAGCGGGTGCCGCACGCGGTGGCGTCGGCCACCGTGAAGACCATGTGCGAGGACCGCACGCAGAGCGACCTGCACTTCGCCGCGCTGCGGCGGCTGCTGGACCGCGACGAGCCGGGGTGGGCGGAGGGCTGACGGGGCGTCTCCCTGGCCACTAGAGCTGCGGCAGCACCTCGGTCACGATCGCCTCCGGCGGCAGCGCGACGTCCACGGCGATCGCGTCGTCGGGCGGCTCGAGCGTCGCGAACTGGGAGTCGAGCAGGGCGGGCGGCATGTAGTGGCCGCGCCGCCCGGCGAGCCGCGCCGCGATGACCTCGCGCGCGCCCGTCAGGTGCACGAACCGCACTTCGAGGCCCTGCGACAGCACGGCGCGGTGCGCGGCCTTCAACGCGGAGCAGGCGAGCACCGCGCTCCGGTGGTCGCCGGCGTGCTCGGCCAGCACGTCGTGCAGGCGCGCGAGCCAGGGGGCGCGGTCCGCCTCCTCGAGGGGCGTCCCGGCGCGCATCTTCGCGACGCTGTCGGGGAGATGGAAGTCGTCGGCGTCGAGAAACGCGGCGCCCAGCCGATCGGCCAGCAGCCGCCCCACCGTGGACTTGCCGACGCCGGAGACGCCCATGACGACGACGAGCCTCGGCGCCGGGCAGGGCGAGCGGTGCAGGATGTTCAATCGCCGGTCTTGGGCGTGATCGCGTGGCCGCCGAAGCCGGCGCGCATGAGTGCAAGCATGCGCGCGGCGTAATCGTTCCGGCCCTGGGACGCGAAGCGCATCGCCAGCGCCGCGGTGATCACCGGCGCCGGCACGCCGAGCTCGATCGCCTCGATCGCGGTCCAGCGGCCTTCGCCGGAATCGGCGACCACCGGGGCGATGGCGCCGAGGTCGGGGCCGGCCGCCAGCGCCTCGGCGGTGAGGTCGAGCAGCCACGAGCGGATCACGCTGCCGTGCCGCCACACCTCGGCGATCGCCGCGGGGTCGAGATCGAAGTCGCGCTTGGCTTCGAGCAGCGCGAGGCCCTCGGCGTAGGCCTGCATGGCGCCGTACTCGATGCCGTTGTGGACCATCTTCACGTAGTGGCCGCTGCCGGACGGGCCGCAGTGCAGCCAGCCGGCGTCGGCGCCGGGCGCGAGCAGCCGCGCGAACGGCGCGAGGCGCGCGACGGCCGCCTTCGACCCGCCGAGCGTCAGCGTGTAGCCGTTGGCCAGCCCCCAGATGCCGCCGGAGACGCCGCAGTCCACGAACTCGATGCCGCGGTCCCAGAGCAGCGCCCCGCGGCGCATCGAGTCGCGGTAGTTGGCATTGCCGCCGTCCACCACGAGGTCGTCCCGATGCAGCAGCGAGGCCAGGTGCTGGACCGCGTGCTCGGTGACCGCGCCCGCGGGGAGCATCAGCCACACGATGCGCGGCGCCGGCAGCGCCACCACGAGCGCCTCGAGGGTGTCCACGGCGCTCACGCCGGGCTCGTCGGCGAGCGCTGCACGCGCGGGCGCGCTGACGTCCTGGCCGATGACCTGTGCGCCGCCGCGCGCGAGCCGCCGCGCCATGTTGGCGCCCATCCGGCCGAGTCCCACCATTGCGATCTTCACGGGCGCCTCCGTTCCAAGAGCCGCACCATTCTACGGGTGCGCGGGGCGGGGCGGCGGAAAGATCAGGCGGGTGCGGCGGCCCCCGCGTGC
Organism: uncultured Enterobacteriaceae bacterium; assembly: GCA_964552535.1. Classification (GTDB taxonomy): domain Bacteria; phylum Pseudomonadota; class Gammaproteobacteria; order Burkholderiales; family SG8-39; genus CAZKHE01. The sequence continues at coordinate 28,242 of CAZKHE010000026.1, forward strand.
GGCTTCAGCCGGAACGCGAGCAGCACCATGAGAACGCCGAACGCGATGGAGAACACCGCGATCAGCCACACCACGGTGAGGGCGCCGGCGCCGGGATTGAGGAACATGAGGATGCCGAAGATCACGGAGAGCAGGCCGGACAGCCCCAGGAACCACTCGTTCTCGATCTCCTTGCGCAGCCGGATCGCCGCGGCGATCTGGAAGACGCCCATGGCGACGGCCCAGGCGGCGATGAACATCAGCAGCGCGAGAGCGGTCATGCCGGGCCACAGGAAGGTCAGCACGCCCGCGCCGATGCCGAGCAGGCCCACGAGGATCATCGTCCACATCGGCCGGCCGCCGTCCCTGGTACGGAAGCCGGCGACCAGGGCGATCACGCTGTCCATCAGCGCGTAGGCGCCCCAGAAGGCGACCAGCACGAACAGCGTGAGCTTGGGCCAGGCGAGCGCCATGACGCCGAATGCGATCCCGGCGATGCCGCGCAGGAGCACCAGCCACCAGGTGCGGCCGAGGGTGCGAAGCAGGGAGGTGTCCAAGGCGCGGTCTCCGCTGAGGGCATGCGCCATGGTAGACCGGCGCGAGTCGGCAGCGGCGACGGTTTTGCCAGTCCGCCGCCTACGCCGTGCGCGGCGGCAGCGTCCAGAGGAAGATCCAGTCGTTGCCGATGCGCTTCGTGGCATCGGGGCGCCACTCCGGCCCCATGTCGAAGTCGTGGGAGACCACGCGGGCGCCGGGACGGAGCTGGCGCTGCAGCTTCGGGCGCAGCGACACGTTGACCTCGGGCAGCAGGTACAGCGTGACCACGGTCGCCGCGCTCACGTCGGTGTCGAACAGGTTCTCGACCCGGAAGGTCACGCGGTCCTCGACCTTCGCGGCGCGGGCGTTGTAGCGCGCCTCGGCGATGCGGTCGGGCATGATGTCCACGCCCACCGCACGCGCACCGAACTTCCGCGCGGCGGTGATGACGATCCGCCCGTCCCCGCAGCCGAGGTCGTACACGACGTCCTGCGGCGTGACCGCGGCCATGCGCAGCATCTCCTCCACCACGTCCTGGCGCGTGGGCACGTAGGGCACGTCGGGCGCGCGCGCCGGAATCGGCGGCTCCCAGGTGACCTCGCCGCCGGCGCAGCCGGCGAGCGCAAGCGCGGAGGCGGAGGCGAGAAAGCGGCGGCGGTCCATCGCGTTCAGGCCGTGCGCCGGCCGGCGCGCAGGTTGAACGCCAGCAGCACGAGCCCGACGGCGAGCACCGCGACGCCCGCCCACGCCCCGCCCTTCACGTACGCGAGGCTCGAGTACAGCAGGTAGGCGCAGGTGGCGATGAACAGGATCGGCGTCAGCGGATAGAGCGGCACCTTGAAGGGCCGCGGCGTCTCGCGGTCGCGGATGCGCAGCACGAACAGCGCGATGCCGGCCATCATGAAGAAGAACCAGAACACCGGCGAGGTGTACTCGATCATCGTCTTCACCTGGTCGGTGAAGGCGCCGGCGATGACGAGCACGAGCGCGAACGCGCCCTGCACGTAGAGCGCGGTGCGCGGCGCGTCGGTGCGCTCGTCCCAGTGGCCGAGCCGGCCGAACACCGGCCAGTCGCGGCCGAGCGCGTAGTTGGAGCGCGCGCCGACGATGATGGTGGCGTTGATGGAGGTGAGGGCCGCGAGGCACACCACCACGCTGATCACCTGCCCGCCGAGGTCGCCGAAGCGCCGGCTCATCAGGTCGGCGGCGACGGTGCTGCTCTTCGCCACGCCCTCGAAGCCGAGCCCGCGCACGTAGGCGTAGTTGATCGCGAGGTAGAGCAGCGTGATGACGCCGAGCGAGGCGACCATCGCGACGACCATGCTGCGGCGCTCCTTCAGCTCGGCCGACACGTAGGCCGCCTCGTTCCAGCCGCTGTAGGTGAACAGCACGAAGAGCATCGCGAACGGCACGCCCGCCATCCACGGCTTCGGCGCGGCGGGCGCGGCCGGTGCGGGCGCCGGCGCCACCAGGGCGAGGCCGGTGACCACCACGGCGAGCAGGCCGAGCACGAGCAGCGTGGTGAGGACGTTCTGCGTGCCCTTGGTCTCGCGGATGCCGAGGAGGTTGACCCAGGTGAGCAGCACGACCGCCAGCGCCGCGTAGATCGCCGACGACTGCGGGCCGAGCGACAGGATGTTGGTGGCATAGTCCCCGAAGGTGTAGCCGAGCAGCGCGATGGCGCCGGTGGTGATGACCGCGAGCCGCGCCCAGCCGAACAGGAACGAGAACGACCGGCCGAAGGCCCGCTGCAGGAAGTAGTAGTCGCCGCCCGCGTTGGGATAGGCGGTGGCGAGCTCCGCGTAGCAGAGCGCGCCGATGAGCGAGATGACGCCCCCGGCGACCCAGAGCAGGTAGAAGACCAGCTCCGAGGCGCTGGCGCCGGCGACCAGCGACGGGAAGCGGAAGATCCCCGCCCCGATGACCAGCCCGACGACGATGGCGATCGCGTCCTGGGTGCTGAGGATCTGCTTCGGCGCGCCTTCCTGCATGGGTGCTCCCCCGGGTGAAGCGGCGCAGTGTACCCGCAAAGCGCGGGGCCGCTCAGCGTCGCGGCCGGTCGCGCAGGATCTCGCGCGCCGCGTTGTGTCCGGGCGCGCCGGTCACGCCGCCGCCGGGGTGCGCACCCGACCCGCAGAGGTACAGCCCGCGGATCGGGGCGCGGTAATCGGCATGGCCCGGGACCGGCCGTGCCGACCAGAGCTGGTCGAGCGACAGCCGGCCATGGAAGATGTCGCCGCCGACGAGGCCGAAGGTGCGTTCGAGATCGAGCGGCGAGAGCGCCTGCCACCCGAGCACCGCGCGGCGGAAGTTGGGCGCGTGGGCGTTCACCGTGTCGAAGATGCGCTCGACCGCCGCGTCGCGCCGCTCGTCCCAGCTCGTGCCGTCCGGCAGCGTCGGCGCGAAGTGCTGGCAGAACAGCGTCGCCACGTGCGCGCCGGGCGGTGCGAGCGTCTCGTCCACCGTCGAGGGCAGCAGCATCTCCACGATCGGTGCGGCGGGGATGCCGTGCACGCGCGCATCGAGCCAGCAGCGGTCCATGTAGGCAAGGGAGGGCGCCATCACGATTCCGGACCGATGGTGCGGCTGGACATCCGTCCCCGGCACGCAAGCGAAGTCGGGCAGCTCGGCGAGCGCCACGTTCATGCGGAAGGTGCCCGAGCCCGACTGGTAGCGCTCCATGCGCGCGCGGAAATCGCCGTCGACGTCGGCGGCAGCGAGCGCGGCGGCGTCGACGAGGCCGAGATACAGCAGCCGCGGATGCACGTTCCCGACGACGATCGGCGCATCGAGCGTCGTGCCGTCCGCGAGCGTCACGCCGGCCGCGCGGCCGTTCGCGACGTTCACGCGCGCCACCGGCGACTCGACCGAGAGCTCGACGCCGCGCGCGCGCGCCTCGGCGGCCATCGCCTGGGTGATCGCCCCCATGCCGCCGATGGCGTGGCCCCAGACGCCGCGCTTGCCGTTCACCTCGCCGAACGCGTGGTGGAGCAGCACGTAGGCCGAGCCGGGCGCGTACGGGCTCGCGTAGTTCCCGACCACCGCGTCCCAGCCGAGCGCCGCCTTGAGGGCGTCGGACTCGAACCACCAGTCGAGCAGCTCGCCCGCGCTGCGCGTGAAGAGCTCGAGCAGGTCGCGCCGCGCCGCCATGTCGAGCCCCCGCAGGCGCGCGCCGACGCGCAGCGCCTGCAGCACGTCGCGCAGGCCGCCGCCGAGATTGGGCGGCGTCTCGAGCACCATCGCGCGCAGCACGTCGGCGACGCGCTCGACCATGGCGTGGAAGTCGGCGAGGCGCGCGGCATCGCGCGGCGAGTGCTTCGCCACCTCGGCCCGCCCGTCGGGCCCCCCGAAGCGGAATGCGCGGCCGTCGGGAAGCGGCAGGAAGTTGGCGAACGGCCGCTCGACGATGCGCAGGCCGTGCTGCGCGAGGCGCAGGTCGCGGATCACCCGCGGATGCAGCAGGCTGACGGTGTAGCTCGCGATCGAGTTGCGGAAGCCCGGATGGAACTCCTCGGTGACCGCCGCGCCGCCGAGCACCGCGCGGCGCTCGAGGACGCGCACCTTCAGGCCGGCCGCAGCGAGGTAGCAGGCGCAGACGAGCCCGTTGTGCCCGCCGCCGATGATGATCGCGTCGTAGCGGTTCAAGCCGAGGGCACGAAGGTCTCGTCGTCCTGGAAGTCGCGCTCGAACTTCAGGAAGTCGTAATAGCCGCACTTCGGCCCGTCCGGATAGCTGCGGCACACCGAGGGGCGCGCCTCGTACACCGTGCAGTTGCGCTTCTCCGGATGCAGGAACATGCACGAGGACTTGTAGACATGGTCCTGGCGGTGGCGCAGGCCGATGCCGTCGCCCACCGCCTTGGTGAAGCGCTTCGCGGCGGCCGCCTCGTCGAGGCCGAAGTGGCGCGCGAGGCGCGCGATGTCGCGCTTCGTCACCGGAATGTGCTCGTAGGTGCAGCAGTAGCCCGGGCACTTTGAGCAGTCGAAGCGGATGCGGACGGGCGCGGCGGTGGTCATGATGTTTCAGGTCTCCCCAATATGTCGGCGCCTGGCGCCTGCTCGGAAGGCGCGGATTATTGCATCCGCGCGGCGCGCACCGGCGCCGCCGTCACGCCGCACCGCCGGCTCCCGGCCAGCGCCCCAGCAGTCCGCGGATCGCCGCGACCAGCTCCTCGATCTCCACCGGCTTGGCGAGGTGCACGTTGAAACCCGCCGCGAGGGCGCGCGTGCGGTCCTCGGCCCGCGCGTAGGCGGAGAGTGCGATCGCCGGGACGCGAGCCGAGGCCGGGGCGGCGCGAACCGACGCGATGAGCGCGAAACCGTCCTCGTCCGGCATGCCGAGATCGGAGACGATCACGTCGAAGCGCCGCACCGCGAGGCGCTCGCGCGCGGCCGGCGCCGACCAGGCCGTCGCCACCGTCGCGCCGTAGCCCGCCAGCAGCGCAGCGACCGGCTCGATCGTCTGCGCGTCGTCGTCCACCAGGAGGACGGCCACCCCGGCGAGCGCGTCGGAAGCCGCTGCCCTGGTCGGCGGCGCGCTCGCGGGCGTCGCGGCGCGCGGCAGGGACACGACGAAGGTCGCCCCTCGCCCCGGTCCGGGACTCGACGCGGTGACGCGGCCGCCGTGCTGCTCGACGATGTGGCGCACGATCGCGAGCCCGAGCCCGAGGCCGCCCTCGCCGCGGCGGATCTCCCCTTGCGCGAACGGCTCGAAGATGCGCGGCAGGAAGGCCGGCGCGATGCCGGCGCCCGCGTCGGCGACGGTGACGCGCACGGTATCCGGGTCGCACTCGAGCGCGAGGCGGACGGTCTGACCCGGCGCTGAGAATTTCACCGCGTTGGACAGGAGGTTCCAGACGACCTGGCGTACGCGCAGCGGATCGGCCCACACGCTGCATGGAATGCCGGGCAGGTCGATCGCGACGCGCACGTCCTTGCGCGCCGCGTCCTCGCGCAGCGCGTCGGCCGCGTTCGCCACCGTCTCGCGCAGGTCGAGCGATTCGCGCTCCAGCCGCAGCTTGCCGGTGACGATGCGCGAGGCGTCGAGCAGGTCCTCGATCAGCCGCGCTTGCGCCCGCGCCGCGATGCCGATGCGCTCGGCCGCGTGCCGCGCCTCCGCGCCGGCGAGCTGACCCTTCTCGAGCAGGCGCACCCAGCCGAGCATCGACTGCAGCGGATTGCGCAGCTCGTGCGAGACCGCGGCGAGGAACTCGTCCTTCGAGCGGCTCGCCGCCTCGGCCGCGGCGCGCGCGGCCTGCTCGCGCTCGAGCAGCGCCGCCCGCTCCGCCTCGACGCGCTTCTTCTCCGTGGTTTCCTCGCACACCGCGCCCACCCCGATCACCTCGTCGTCCACGCGCACCGGGTAATAGCTCACCGACCACCAGCGGTCGCGCTCCGCGTCGGCGGGGGTGCGGCCGTGCGCCTCCTGCTCGATCAGCGACGCGCCGGTGCGCAGCACGTGGTCGAGCGCGGCGCGTACCCCCGGGTCGACCTGCGGCAGCAGCGAGGCAAGCGTCCGCCCGAGATGCGCCTCCGCCGGCAGGCCGTTGATCGCCGCGAGCGCCTCGTTGACGCGCACGTAGCGCTGGTCGCGGTCGAACAGCGCGAGGCCGATCGGCGCCTTGTCCACCAGCGTGCTCATCACCGCGTGCGCGTGCGCGAGCTCGCGCGTGCGCGCCTCGACGCGCTGCTCCAGCGCCGCCTTCGCCTCGCGCAGCTCCGCCTCGACCTGGCGTCGGGCGGCGATTTCCTCGCGCAGGCGCTCGTTGGCCGCGCGCAGGTCCTCGGCGCTGGGAATGGCCAGCGCCTTCGGCAGCAGCCACACGGTGGCGATCGCGGTGGGGACCGAAGCCGCCGCGGTGATCGCGCGGATTGCCGCCGACGCCCAGTAATCGGGCTGCCACAGCGTCCAGATGTCCACGACGTGCGTCATGCCGCAGCTCACGATGAAGAGGCCGAAGAGCAGGAAGATCGCCGGAAACGGCAGGTCGCGCCGCCGGCGCACGAACGCCACCAGCGCCACCGGAATGGAGAAGTACGACGCGGCGATCAGGCCGTCGGCCACCACGTGGGACCAGAGCAGGCCCGAGTCCCAGGCGAAGCACAGGCCGTGCGGCAGCAGGCCCTGCGAGGCGAGCCAGCCGCCGGTGCCCGGCAGGAAGAACCCCGCGGCGAACAGCAGGACGAGTCCGCCGGTCAGGGCGGTGAGCGTCCGCGGCGTGAGGACGAACGTGTTCATCGGCATCTCCGGGTGGCCGCATGCGCGACGCGGCGCGCTGCGGCGGGCATACGGCGACCGGCGCGATTCGGGAGGCGGGTTGTCGCGTGCACGAGGACGCGCGCGGCGGCGGGCGAGGATGCCCGCGCAGCCGGGTTATTGCCTGGGCCGGTGGTGCGCCGAGATTATCGCAGCCGCGGTCAGACCGCCACGCACACGCCGGCCGCCCCGGCTTCAGGGTACTGCGTGCGATAGCGGTGCTCCCGCTGCAGGCGTTCGTCGTCCCAGACGACGGTGCGCCGGGTGCGATAGTTGAACGCGAGCAGCGGGCGGTCCTGCTTGCCGGTGACGACGCGCGCCACCGCCTCGGGGTCCGGATGGCCGAAGAAGGTGCCGTCGCTCGAGAAGAGCCAGCGGTCGGCCGCGATGCGGGCGACGAGCTCGCGGTTGAGGTTGTTGCCGCTGCCGTGGTGCGGGAGCTTGACGAGGTCCACCGCCAGGCGCGCGAGGCCGCGGCGCGCAAGCAGCCGGTCGATGTTCGCGACGAGCACGCCCGGATGCGCGTCGCCGAGCAGCAGCGCGCTGCGGCCTTCGGCCTCCAGCAGGAACGCGATGGACGAGCCGTTGGGCGCGCCGTCGTCCTCCTCGAAGGGTGCGGCGGCGAGCGCGCGCGGGTCGGGGCCCTCGGTGCCGAAGGAGACGTGCGACTTGAACTTGCGATCGCTTCGGAGTCGCTCGAGCGCCTCCTCGGGATCGTCCGGCGCGAGGCCCGCGCGCTCGAGTTCGCGGTCCCACACCTTGGCCAGCGCGCCGAGCTCGCGGACGCCGGGGGAGAGCAGCGTGAGCTGCGCGCCGCCGGGCAGGGCGATCGGCGCGAGGTCGTCGGCCACGGCCGCGGTACGCACGCCGCCTCGCTTCGGGAACGCCTCGTTCCACGGAACATCGAGGCGGCCGATCAGCGCCGCGAGGTACTCGCCCTGCAGGGCGCCGAAGGACGCGGGCTGGCCGCCGCTCACCTGCGGCCACGCGTTGTACCAGACCTCGCGATAGCGGCAGCCGAGCGCGGGCTCGCCGAAGAGACGGATGAGCCCCTCGATGTGATCGGCGTCGATGTGCGTGCACACGGCGAGCTCGAAGCGCCGCTCGTCCGCGGGCAGCGCCGCGAGCTTCGCGCGCAGGCCGGCGGCGTAGGCGAAGCCCGGGCCGCCGTCGACCAGGATGCGGTGGCGCGAGCGGCCGCGGCCGTACTCGATCCACAGGCAGTCGCCGTGGCGGGCGGGCAGCATCTCGACGGTCAGCATGGGCGTGCGGCTCCTCATGATGTTCGCGCCGGCACGCAGGCACGCACCGCCGGGTCGCCGATGATGGCGTAGTTGCGCGCGTCGTTGTTCGCCGTCCACAGCCGCGCGAGCTCCGCCTCGGCGAGCTCCGCCCTGTAGCCGTCGCGCACCTTCTCCAGCAGCGCGGTGAGGTCGGCGGAAAGCGCGGCGTGGCGGTCGTTGAACGGCTCCAGCGCGTGCCCGACGCGCCGCCCGAGCGCGAGCCGCCGCAGCGCGTCGCGGAACGCGCGGGTGGACGCGCCCGCCTGCGGCCAGTGGAAGGAGTAGCCCCACGCGCGCTCGACGTGCCCGATGAACGCGAGTGCCGGGCCGCGCGGGTGCGACGTGAGCGCGCGCGCGAGCGGCGCGACGAACGGATGCGGCGCCAGCGTGCGGAGGTCGGCGGCGTCGGCGCGCGAGAACTGGTCGCGTGCCGGCGTGCCGGCGCCGTAGCAGGCGAAGCAGAAGGCGATGAGGCCGCGCACGTCGGCGTCGGCGGGGAGATCGTCGGCGGAGAAGTACATCGACTCGGGAACGCGCCCGCGATGCTCCACCGGGCCGGGCCAGTCCTGCATCAGCAGCGCGCCCTGGTGGCGCGCCTGGCGCCCGTCGCCGCTCGGAAAGCCCATACCGTGGCTCGCGGTGAAGAGCAGCCCCGGCGTGGCAGCGCCGCCCAGGCGCTGCGCGAGCGCCGCCTTCGTCGCCGCCTCGCCGACGACGGACTCGACCTGCCAGTCCTTCAGCTTCGGCGCCGCTGCGGCGAGCTCCGCGAGCAGCACGTCGGCGGAGAGGGTGGTCGCGTCGTCGTCGGCATTGCGCGGGCCGAGCAGCGTCAGCGTGCGCGGCCGTGCATGCGCGCCGCGCTCGGCCGCGACCACCGCCTGCGCATAGCGCGCGTAATCCTCGACGCGATCGAAGTGCAGCCGGCCCACCGCGTGCTGGACGTCGAGCTGGTACTGGAGCTCGAACGGAATCGCCTCCGGGGAACCGATCAGCAGCAGGTAGTAGGGCATGCGGTCCGGGTCGGTCTCGCCGGGCACGCCGCCGTTCTCGATCAGGAAGTCGTTCTTCGACTGCCCCGGACGGATGCCGTGATCGCCGCCGAGCACACGGAAGCGCGCGGGATGCCTGGCGGCCGCTTCGGCCTCGCGATGGTCGATGAGCGGCGCCAGCGCCTCGCGGAGCGCCGGGTCGGCGTCGTGCGCGAACACGATGCCCCAGCCGGTGTCGCCGAGGTCGTCGGGATCGGCCTCGTCGGGCAGTCCGTAGTGCGCCTGCTGCGCGAGCGCGCGCCGGCGCACGTCCGCCCCGATGCGCTCCCCCTGCGCGGCGCGCGCGAGGTCGGCCGCGGTCAGCTCGGGCAGGAGGTAGCCGCCGCTCGCGCCGTCGATGCCGTTCGCATGGAAGCGTTCCGTGGTCATCGGGCCTTCTCCAGACGCACCGGATCGCACGCCGAAAGCGGATCGGCGCCGGCATCGGCAAGCAGGCACGCCTGCCGGCGGATGAAGCCGGGCTCCACGTTCCACACGAGCGGCGCCGCGCCGCTGGTCGCGACGCGTTCGCAGCCGGGCGTCAGCGCGATGTAGCGCTGCTTGCGGAACCCTTCCATCAGCGGCCGCCGGTGGCGCTGGTCCTGCAGCGACAGCCGCGCGATCACCTGGCCGTCGCGGTCGGACGAGTACAGCCGCGTCTGCGCGCCGCTCGCGCAGAACGCGAGGCTCACCACGCCGCTGCGGTGCTCGGTGTACTCGCGCACCGGCTCCAGCAGCGGCAGCTTCCAGTACACGATCGTGGAGTCCTCGGCGCCGCTCGCGACATGCGTCCCGTCGGGCGAGAAGGCGATGACGTTGATCTCGCTCGGCACGGCGCTGCGCGTCACGCTCTCCGGCTGCAGCCCGTCGGGCAGCACGCGCCACAGCTGCACCCCGCCGTCGGAGCTGCCGGTGGCGAGGCGCGCGCCGCTCGCGTCGAAGGCGGCCGCGCGGACGCGTCGCGCGCCGAGCTCCTGGCGCGCGATCACCGTTGCCCGGCCGGACGGCTCGAGGCGCAGCACGACGAGCTCGCTGCCGGCGGAGGCGGCCGCGACGCGGCCGTCCGCGGTGACGGCGAGCGCGATGACCGCCGTGCCGGACGCGGGCAGCACCGTGCGCGGCGCGGCCTCCCCGGTCCGCCACAGGCGCACTTCGCCGTCGCGCGCACCGGTGAGCAGGCTCGCCCCGGCGCCGTCCATGGCGACGCGCGTGAGGCCGGGGTGGTGAACCTCCGGACCCGCCCGCGCCACGTAGGCGCCGCCGTCGTTCGGCGCCCAGAACGTCACCTGGTCGCGGCGGCTCGCGGCCACCAGGCGGCCGTCCGCCGACAGCGCGATGCCCTGCCACTGGTCCCGCCACGCGCCGCTCGCCGCTTCGGCGCCGTCGAGCTTCGTGGCGAGCGGGCTCGCCGGGCGCCCGATGTCGACCACGAACACGCTCGGCCCGCCGGCGAGCGCGAGCGTCTGCCCCCGGCGCGGATCGAACGCCGCGCCGTAGAGGCGCTCGGGCAGCGTGGGAAACGGTTCGCCGAGGGGAAGCGGGTCCCGCGGATCCCAGGCCTGCACCTCGGCGAGGCGCCACAGCACCACGCGGCGGTCGATCGCCGCGGTGGCGAGCATCGTCTCCGCCGCGTCGAACGCCACGCCGAACACCGTGCCCTCGTGGCCGCCGTCGCCCTTCAGGCGGCGCATCGAGCGCGCCATGCCGGGGCCGGACTGCCACAGGAAGACCGAGCCTTCGTGGCCGCCCGCGGCGAGCCACTTGCCGCTGGGGCTGAACGCCACGGCGTTGATCGCCGCGCGATCGGCGTCCGGGTCGGTGTCGAAGCGCTCCACCTGCGGGCGCACATCGGGCTGCGCCGGCGTGGGCAGGTTGCGCCAGAGCGCGACGCTGCCGTCCCAGCTGCCGGTGGCGAGCACCCGGCCGTCGTCCGTCGCCGCGAGCGCGTACACCACCGACTGGTGCACGCGGGCAGGCAGTGTCGCCAAGCGCTTCGGCGCCTCGGGCTGCGACACGTCGAAGAACAGAAGCCGCCGGTCCCAGGTGGACGCGACCAGCATGCTGTCGCCGAGGAACGCGAGGGCGGTGATGCGCGCGAGCGGCGTACGCCGGGGCTCGGGCTCGATGACCGCGAGCGGATCCAGCCGGTCCGCGCCGAGCCGCCACAGGCGGATCCGCTCAGCGCCGTCGCCGTCGGCGACGATGCCCCGCCCGGCGTCCAACGCGGCGGCGAAGAGCGGCCGGCCCTCGCCGGGCACGAAGGCGAGCGTGCGGCCGTCCGCGACGCGCCACAGGCGCAGCGTGCCGTCGTAGCCGGCGGACACGACGCGGCCGTCCGCGGTGAAGAGCGCCCTGCGCACCGCGTTGCCGTGCCCGGCGTAGCGCACCAGCACCGGCGGCGCCTGGCGCAGCGAGTCGAGCAGGCTCGCCTCCACGGTCACGCGCTCGGGCGCGACGAGCGCGGCGTCGGCGCCGGTCTTCTCCAGCAGCGAGAGCTGACCCTCGGAGACGAGCGCGCTGCGGACCGAGCCGATCGGGTCGCGCTCGCGCACGACGTCCGCCTCGGAGAGGTTGAAGCGGATGCCGCTCATCGCCGACTGGCGCTGGGCGAGCACCGTCTGCTCCTCCGCCGCCTGCTTCTCCTGCTCCAGCTCGCGGTTGACCTGCGCCAGCTTGAACGACGCGCCGGTGACCAGCAGCGCGATGATCGTCGTCACCGTGCCGAGACGGCGGAAGAACCGCCCCCGGCGCCGGCCGTGCGCGTCGTCGCGCGACTTCAGCGCCGCGGCCAGGAAGTCGCGGTCCACGTCGGAGAGCTCGTGGTCGTGCGTCGCCGCCCAGGTGGCCGCCTGCTCGAGCGCGTCGCCGGTGAGGAGGTAGCCGTCGCCGCGGCCGGCGGCGCTCCACAGGTGCGCCTGCATCTGCAGCAGCGACAGGTGCGCGTCGCGCCAGCGGTTGTTGTCCCACAGGAGCGGCTCGACCAGCCGGTCGTGGGTGAGCTCCACCCACTCGCGTCCGCCGCGCGTGTCCTTGCGCAGCAGCGTGCCGCCGAGCGCGCGCATCTCCGCGTCGGTCACCGGGAGCGGCGTCGCCGGGTCGAGCATCACCTGCGCGCGCAGCTTCGTCTTGGAGACCAGCCCGCCCTCGATCCAGTCGCGGATGCAGCGCTCGCGCGTCGTGCTGCCGCCCGCCGCCTCCCGCACGCACTCGGCGTAGAAGGCGGCGAGCGCGTCGTCGACCGCACCGAGCGCGCGCGCGTCGTCGCCGGTGTCCGCGGTCGCGGCGAGGTCCTCCGGCCGCAGGTGGTGCTTGCCGTCGCGCATGTGGCGGCTCCACAGCCGCCGGCACACCACCTGCAGCTGCACCGGCTCCACGAAGGGCCCTTCCACCCACTCTCCCGGCGTGCCCCGCGGCGCCCGCACCCGGGCGAGGTCGCTCACGATGCGGCGGATCGCCTCCTCGTCGAAGGCGGCGCCCGCGTCGGCGGCGGTGTTGAGGATCACCCGCTGTGCGGCGTCGCGTCCGAGCAGGTTGAGGCGAAAGCGGGTCGAGAGCGCGGTGGGCAGGAGCGCCTTGTACGGGTCGAGCTCGGCGATGAAGTCCTCGCGCATCGCGAACAGCGCCCAGCGCAGCGGCGTGCGCGCGGCGGGCGCCTCCTCGCCTTCCTCGCGGTTGCCGAGCGCCTCGGCCACCTGCGCGAGGAACTCGCGCTTCGCGGCGAGGTCGGTCGGGTCGAGGGTGAAGAGCTCCTCGAACTGGTCGAACACCAGGAGCTCGCGTCGGGTGCGCGCCTCCTGCGACTGCACGTACGGGCTCCAGCGCTCGGCGAGGTAGCGGGGCAGCGTGTAGAGCCCGAGCGTGCCGTCGGGAAGCTGCTCCGCCGCCGGAAAGGCGCGCTCGAGGTGATGGAGCACCGACAGCACGTAGCGGTTGGCGGCGACGCCTTCGGCGAGGTAGCTCACGCGGATGGCCGGCGAGGCGCGGAAGCGGCCCTTGCCGCGGACCACCAGCTCGCGGCGCAGCGCGGTGTTGATGAGCGAGGTCTTGCCGGCGCCCGAGGGCGAGTAGAGCAGCACGATGCGCCGGCTGATGATCAGGTCCGCGAGCTCGGCCGACTCCTGCTCGCGGCCGTAAAGCGTGCGCCCCTCGGGGTACGGCTGGACGCCGATGAAGGGATTCTCGAGGGCCGGCGCGGCGGTCTCGGGCGCGTTCATGTCGTCACTGCCCGCCGGCGAGCCGCCGCGAGAGTTCGCCGACGAATGCCTCGGTGGAGCCCCACACGATAGCGGTCTCGGTGGTCTTGCGGAAGAACTCCTCCAGGTAGCGCCGCGCACCGTGCGGCTCGATGCTCGCGCCTTCCTCGGGATCGATCTGCACCGCGACGCGGGTGAGGTCGGCGTCCTCGTCGTCGAGGCGGCTCTGCATGCCCTCGTGCAGGCGGATGGTGCGGTAGAGGATGCGGAAGTCCCAGTCGTCCACCTGGAAGCCGAGGAAGAGCAGTCCGGAGGAGGCGAGCTGCGACGACAGGAAGTGCGGCAGGCCGGGCGCGTCGGTGTTCGCCTGGCGCTGCGTGATGCCGACCAGGAAGTCGAAGTAGTCGTCCTGGGAGACCACCAGCGTGTCGGGGTGCTCGAGGTTGCCGAACACGTGCAGCACCACCGGCTGGCGCACGCTGGGAGCGAAGCCCGGCTCGGCGTAGAAGCGCTCGGGCGGGATGCCGTCGAAGCGCCGCCAGCGCGCGATCAGCGAGCGCGGCTGCTTGCCCTCGGCGCGCAGCGCGTCGCGCAGGAGGTTGTCGCGGCCGGTGGTCACGTAGATCGGGAACGGGCAGCGGGCGAGCCGCGAGTGCAGGTTGTCGGGCTGCGCGGCGCGCTGGGCGGCGCCGATCGCGGTGATGAGCGCGTCGAGCTTGAGCGACTCGGGCGGCTGGGCGCGCATCGCCTCAGGCACGCGGGCGGCCTGGCGCTCGAGGAGCTCCGCCTTGAGGAAGCTCGCGAGCGCCGCGCGCGCGAACTTGCCGCTCTGGCGGTAGGCGAGGTACTGCGTCACCTGCGCGAGGTCCTCGCGCCCGTCGGGGGCGAGCGCGAAGTCGTGCTTGATCGCCATGCGCGCGGCGATGTCGCGCAGCGACCCGAACAGCGACTCGGGCAGGCCCGGCCCGAGCACCGGGATGCAGTTGCACGGGTCCGCGGTGATCTCCGCGACCAGCGCCGGCCAGCGGTCGAACGCGAGCACCTGGCGGTGCGCGCCCTGGCCGATCCACAGCCGCCCGCTCTCCAGGCGCATGACGAGCGCCGGCGCCCACCAGTCCGGCGCCTGCCCCACCAGCGCGCGCGCCGCCGACATCGCGCGATCGACCTGCCCGTCGCGGATCAGCTCGGCGAAGAACTTCGGCATGAACGCGCGCGCGGTGTCGATGGTGATGTTGCCCTGCATGGCGAGCACCGCGGGCACGCCGGCGTGCGCGAGCCGCGGCCCGAGCGCGGCGAGCGCGCCGCCGTCGCGCGTGCGCGTGCCGCCGGTGCCCGCGCTCTGGCAGGAGGCGAGCACCACCAGGCGCGGCCGCAGCGGCATCTCGTCGAAGGCGCGCGCGAAGTCGAGCCCCGACACCCGCGCCGAGAGGCCTTCGCCGTCGTCGAGCCACAGCAGCGGCCGTCCGCCGCGCACGGCGCCGTGGCAGACGAGATAGAGGATGTCGAAGCCCTCGCCCAGCTTCGCGACGATGCGCTCGAGCGTCGCCTCGCCCGGCGCCGCGAGGGCCTCGACGTAGATGCCGGCGAGCGCCTTCCTCGCATCGGCGAGTTCGCCCGCGGCATCGATCGGCGCGAGGTCGAACGACTCGAGGTCGACCGGATTGGCGATGGCGACCAGCGCGCGCACCTCCGCGCGCGGCGGCGGCACGCTCGGCCGCACATTGGGATTGGCGAGATAGCGCGAGAAGAGGAGATCGCTGCGCGTGGCGAGCGGGGCGTCGGCGGCCGGGTCGCGCAGCAGCTCCCAGCGGATGCCGTGCAGCAGCTCCGCCGCGGTGTCGATGGCGAGGCGCAGCCGCAGGCCCTCCGCGGCCCCGGCCACCGCCCGCGCCTCTGCGAGCTTGCGGCCGACCTCGGTGGCGCCGAAGAGCGCCGTGCCGAGCGTGCGGCCGTAGCCGGCGTCGTCGTCACGCAGCGCCTCGAGCGCGGGCAGGTCGATGGCGAACGCTTCCGAGCGGGTGCGCTCGGTCTGGTCGTCGCCGGGGCGGCGGAAGCGGCTGTGGACGCGATACTCCGCCTCGCCGACCGCGTCGACGCTGACCTCGAGCTCGCAATAGCCCTGCATGGGTGGCCTGTATTGTCGTTATGCGCCGTCGTGCGAGTATTCAGGACCGCCACACCGCCCTGAATAGTCCGTAAGTACTACTTCGAGGTCACGATGCTACCCCCTCCCGCCACCCTCGGCCGGCCCGTCGACGAGGTCGACACGCCGGCGCTGCTCCTCGACCTCGACGCGTTCGAGGCCAACGTCGGCCGGATGGCGGACTTCGCCCGCTCGGCGGGGATGAAGCTCCGGCCGCACGCCAAGTCGCACAAGTGTCCCGAGATCGCCCTGCGCCAGGTCGCGGCCGGCGCCGTCGGCATCTGCTGCCAGAAGGTGAGCGAGGCGGAGGCGATGGTGGACGGCGGCGTCGCCGACGTGATGGTGTCGAACGAGGTCGTGGGCGCCGCGAAGCTCGCCCGGCTCGCCGCGCTCGCGAAGCGCGCCCGCGTCAGCGTGTGCGTGGACGATGCGGGCAACGTGGCCGCGCTCGCCGCCGCCGCGGACGCCGCCGGCGCCCCGCTCGACGTGTTCGTCGAGATCGACGTCGGCGCGCGGCGTTGCGGCGTCGCCCCCGGCGAGGAGGCGGTGCGGCTCGCGCTCGCCATCGCCGCATCGCCGCGCCTGCGCTTCGCCGGCCTGCACGCCTATCACGGGTCCGCGCAGCACCTGCGAACCCTCGCCGAGCGCAGCGCCGCGATCGCGCACGCGGCCGCCGAGGCGCAGCGCACGCGCGACCTGATCGAACGCGCCGGGCTCGCCTGCCCGCTGGTGACCGGGGCGGGCACCGGCAGCTTCACCTTCGAGGCGGCGAGTCGCGTGTACGGGGAGCTGCAGCCGGGCTCCTACGTCTTCATGGACGCCGACTACGCGCGCATCGACTGGGAGGGCCTGCCGCGCTTCGCGCAGAGCCTCTTCATCCTCACCACCGTGATGAGCGCGCCGGTGCCCGAGCGGGTGGTGGTCGACGCCGGGCTGAAGGCGCACTCGATCGACTCCGGGATGCCCCTGGTGCACGAGCGGCCCGGACTCGAGTACGCGAAGGCCTCGGACGAGCACGGCGTCGTGAACGTGGCGCCGGGCGCCGCGCGCCCCGCGCTCGGCGAGAAGCTGCGCCTCGTGCCGGGCCACTGCGATCCGACGGTCAACCTCTACGACTGGATCGTCGGCGTGCGCGGCGGGCGCGTCGAGGCGGTGTGGCCGATCGCGGCGCGGGGCGCGTTCTACTGAACGCGCCCCGGCGGCGCGGCGGCTAGCGGGCCGGCGGCGCCGGCTCGCGCAGGCGCACGAACCGCTCCGCTGCCGAGACCCACAGCACCCCGTCGCCCGCGAGCCCGGTGTGGGCGGCCTGCCGGATGGCGGCCACGATCGCGTCCACCGCCTCGTCCGCGGCGACGATCTCGATGCGGATGCGCGGCGAGTACTCGGTGAGCTCGGAGCGGATCCCGGGCGCGGGCGCCGCGCCGGGGTGATAGCCGGCGCCTTCCGCGCGCGTGACCGTCATGCCGGGAAAGCCCGGGATCCGGCGCAGCGCTTCGCGCACGCGCTGCAGGCGCCGCGGCTGGATGACCGCCTTGATCTCCTTCACGCCTCGATCCTCCTTTCCTCGAAGAAGCGGTAGAGCGCAGGCACGACCACCAGGGTGAGCAGCGTCGAGGTGATCAGGCCGCCGATCACCACCACCGCCAGCGGCCGCTGCACTTCGGAGCCCGGCCCGGTCGCGAACAGGAACGGCACCAGGGCGAGCAGCGCGATGGTCGCGGTCATGAGCACCGGCCGGAACCGCTGCTTCGCGCCTTCGACGATCGCCGCGCGCTGGCTCATGCCCTCGTCGCGCAGCCCGCGGATATAGGAGACCAGCACCACGCCGTTCAGCACCGCGATGCCCCAGAGCGTGATGAAGCCGACCGACGCCGGGACCGACAGGTACTCGCCGCTCGCGAACAGGCCGAACACGCCGCCGATGGACGCGAACGGCAGCACGGTGATGATGAGCGCCGCGAAGCGCACCGAGTTGAACATCACGAACAGCAGGAAGAAGATCGCCCCGATGGTGATGGGAATGATCACCGACAGCCGCGCCATCGCGCGCTCGAGGTTCTCGAACTGCCCGCCCCAGACGAGGTAGTAGCCGTCGGGCAGCCTCACCCGTTCGGCGATCCGCGCCTGGGCCTCGGCCACGTAGCCGCCGATGTCGCGGCCGCTGATGTTCGCGCCGACCACGATGCGACGCTTCGCCCCCTCGCGGCTGACCTGGGCCGGACCGTCGACCAGACGCACGTCGGCGACGTCGTCCAGCGGCACCAGCGCGCCGCTCGGCGCGGACAGCAGCGTCGCGGCGATCGCGTCGATCCGGCCGCGGAACTCCTCGGGGAACCGCACCACGGCGGGGAAGCGCCGCTCGCCCTCGAACACCTCGGTGGCGACGCGTCCGGCCATCGCGGTCTCGATCACGTCGTGGATGTCCGAGACGTTGAGGC
>CAZKHE010000027.1:0-45943 GCA_964552535.1 uncultured Enterobacteriaceae bacterium
AGCCGGGGTACACCTGCAGGTGCGCCACCCCCTCCTCCGGCACCACGATCGCTTCACGCACCCCCGGTACGCCGAGCAGCGCGGCGCGCAGCCGCGCCGCATCGACCGCCGCGCCGACCGGTACCGTGCGGGTCGATACCGGCGGCGGGGCCTTCATCGGCCACGCCAGCAGCAGCCACGCGAGGATCAGCGCGGCGTTCATGTAGTACAGCGCCGCCGCGCCGAAGTGCTGCGCCAGCCACCCGCCCAGTACCCCGCCGGTGAAGAGGCCCAGCGCCTGCATCGTATTGTAGACGCCGAGTGCCGTGCCCTTCGCCCGGGGCGGCGCATGCCGCGAGACCAGCGACGGGAGCAGCGCCTCGAGCAGGTTGAAGCCGACGAAATACACCAGGAGCGCGAGGCCGATGCTCCACACGGAAGTGGCCCACCCGGCGAGCCAGAACTGAACGATGGCGAGGAGCGCAACCGACGAGAGGAACACGGGGCGCATCCTCCGCCGCTTCTCGGCGGCCAGCAGCGGCGGCACCATCAGGGCGAACGAGACCAGTACCACCGGCAGGTAGACCAGCCAGTGGCGTTCCAGGTCGAGCCCGCCCTCGCCCACCAGCGCCCGCGGCACCACGATGAACATCGCCATCTGCGCGAGGTGCAGGATGAACATGCCCGCGTTCAACCGGATGAGCTCGACGTTCCGCAGCACCGCGCCGAGCGTCGCCTCCGAGAGGTCGGCGCCGGCATGTGCGTGCACCGGCGGCTCGGGCGGGACGACCTGCAGGACGATCCAGATCGCGATGGTCGCCAGCACGCCGATGAAGGCGAAGATGCCCGCCATGCCGATCCAGCGGTACATGGCCGGTGCGAGCACGAGCGACACCGCGAAGACGAGCCCGATCGAAGCGCCGATCACCGCCATCGTCTTGGTGCGGTGCTCCTCGCGCGTGAGGTCGGCGGCGAGCGCCATCACCGCCGCCGAGATTGCGCCGGCCCCCTGGATGAAGCGTCCCACGATGGTGAGCCAGATGTCGTCGGCCGCCGCGGCGATGAAGCTGCCGAGCGCGAACAGGAGCAGCCCGATGACGATGACGCGCTTGCGCCCGAAGCGGTCCGCGGCCATGCCGTAGGGAATCTGCAGCATGCCCTGGGTGAGGCCGTAGATGCCGAGCGCGATGCCGACCAGGGTGAGGTTGTCACCGCCCTTCAGGTCCACCGCGTGGACCGAGAACACCGGGAGGATCAGGAACAACCCCAGCATGCGCAGTGCGAAGATCGAGCCCAGCGACAGCGTGGCGCGGATCTCCACCGGCGTCATGCGCGAATCGGACGACGCGGCTTGCATCAGAACGGAAAGGGAGGGTGGAGAAGCGGTGCGGAAGTTGCGTATAGTAGCAGGTTCGGCTTTTCGCTCCGCCACTTAGCGCTACAGCGCCCACCACTCCACGGCAGCAGATGGACGAGATCCGCATCCGCGGCGCGCGGACGCACAACCTGCGCAACCTCAATCTCGATCTGCCCCGGCACCGGCTGATCGTGATCACCGGGCTTTCCGGCTCGGGGAAGAGCTCGCTCGCGTTCGACACGCTGTACGCGGAGGGCCAGCGGCGCTACGTCGAGTCGCTGTCGGCCTACGCGCGGCAGTTCCTGCAGCTCATGGAGAAGCCCGACGTCGACCTGATCGAGGGCCTCTCGCCCGCCATCTCGATCGAGCAGAAGGCCACTTCACACAACCCGCGCTCCACCGTCGGCACGGTCACCGAGATCCACGACTACCTGCGGCTGCTGTTCGCGCGCGTCGGCACGCCGTACTGCCCCGACCACCACGTCCCGCTCGAGGCGCAATCCGTCGCGCAGATGGTCGATCACGTGATCGCGCTGCCGGAGGACACCCGGCTCATGATCCTCGCGCCGGTCGTCGCGGGCCGCAAGGGCGAGCAGACCGAGCTGTTCGAGGACCTGCGCTCGCAGGGCTTCGTGCGGGTGCGGGTGAACGGCGTGGTGCACGAGATGGACGCGCTGCCGAAGCTCGCGAAGAACGCCAAGCACACCGTGGACGTGGTGGTGGACCGCCTCAAGGCCCGTGCGGACGCCAGACAGCGACTCGCCGAGTCGTTCGAGACGGCGCTGCGGCACGCCGACGGCCGCGCCATCGCGGTGGAGAGCGACAGCGGCAGGGAGCATCTCTTCAGCGCGAAGTTCGCCTGCCCGGTCTGCGGCTGGTCGCTGCCGGAGCTGGAGCCGCGGCTCTTCTCCTTCAACAATCCGATGGGGGCGTGCCCGACCTGCGACGGCCTGGGCGCGATCGACTTCTTCGACCCGCGGCGGGTGGTGGCGCATCCGAGCCTCTCGCTTGCCAGCGGAGCCATCAAGGGGTGGGACCGGCGCAACCAGTTCTACTTCCAGATGCTCACCAGCCTCGCGCAGCACTACGGCTTCGACGTGGAGAAGCCGTTCGAGCGCCTGCCGGAGAGCATCCAGGCGATCGTGCTCTACGGGACGAAGGAGAAGGTCCCGTTCTCCTATCTCAACGAGCGCGGCAAGACCTTCGTGCGGGAGCACGCGTTCGAGGGCGTGATTCCCAACCTCGAACGCCGGTACAAGGAGACCGACTCGGTGGTGGTGCGCGAGGAGCTCGCCAAGTTCCGCAACACCCGCGCCTGTCCGGACTGCCACGGGACGCGGCTGCGCCGCGAGGCGCGCCACGTGAAGGTGGGCGAGCGCGCGATCTACGAGCTGTCCGGCATGCCGCTGCGGGACGCGGTCGGCTTCTTCCGGTCCCTGGAGCTGCCGGGCGCGAAGCGCGCGATCGCCGAGAAGATCGTCCACGAGATCGCCGCGCGGCTCTCGTTCCTGGTCAACGTCGGCCTCGACTACCTGTCGCTCGACCGTTCCGCCGACACGCTCTCTGGCGGCGAGGCGCAGCGTATCCGGCTCGCTTCCCAGATCGGCTCCGGGCTCACCGGCGTCATGTACGTGCTCGACGAGCCGTCGATCGGCCTGCACCAGCGCGACAACGGGCGTCTCCTCGACACGCTGAAGCACCTTCGGGACCTCGGCAACACCGTGATCGTCGTCGAGCACGACGAGGAGGCGATCGAGGCGGCCGACTACGTCGTCGACATGGGTCCCGGCGCCGGCGTGCACGGCGGCCAGATCGTGGCGCAGGGCACGCCGCGCGACGTGGCGCGCAACGAGGCGTCGCTCACGGGCCAGTACCTCTCCGGCAAGCGGGAGATCCCGGTGCCGCGCGGCCGCACGCGGCCCGACAAGGGGCGCTCGCTGCGCATCGTGCGCGCCTCGGGCAACAACCTGAAGGACGTGACGGCGGAGATCCCCGTCGGCCTGCTCGTCTGCGTCACCGGGGTATCGGGCTCCGGCAAGTCGACGCTCATCAACGACACGCTGTACGCCGCCGCCGCACGCGAGCTCTACGGCTCGTCCGCCGAGCCCGCCGCGCACGAGGCGATCATCGGGCTGGAGCACGTCGACAAGGTCATCAACGTCGACCAGAGCCCGATCGGCCGCACGCCCCGCTCCAACCCGGCCACCTACACGGGCCTCTTCACGCCGATCCGCGACCTCTTCGCCGGCGTGCCGACCGCGCGCGAGCGCGGCTACGGGCCCGGGCGCTTCTCCTTCAACGTGAAGGGCGGCCGGTGCGAGGCCTGCCAGGGCGACGGCGTGATCAAGGTCGAGATGCACTTCCTCCCGGACGTCTACGTGCCCTGCGACGTCTGCCACGGCAAGCGCTACAACCGCGAGACCCTGGAGATCCACTACAAGGGCAGGACCATCGCCGAGGTGCTCGACATGACGGTCGAGCAGGCGCACGAGTTCTTCGCGGCGGTTCCGGCGGTGGCGCAGAAGCTGCGCACCCTCGAGGACGTCGGCCTGGGGTACATCCGGCTCGGCCAGTCGGCGACCACGCTCTCGGGCGGAGAGGCGCAGCGGGTCAAGCTCGCGCTCGAGCTGTCCAAGCGCGACACCGGCCGCACCCTCTACATCCTCGACGAGCCGACCACCGGGCTGCACTTCCACGACATCGACCTGCTCCTGCGCGTGCTGCACCGGCTGCGCGACCACGGGAACACCGTGGTGGTGATCGAGCACAACCTCGACGTCATCAAGACCGCGGACTGGGTCATCGACCTCGGCCCGGAGGGCGGCGACGGCGGCGGGCGGATCGTGGCCGAAGGCACGCCTGAGGCGATCGCCGAGACCGAAGCGAGCCACACCGGCCGCTACCTCCGCCAGGCGCTGGGCCGGCGCACCGCCGGGAAGCGCGCCGCGGCCTGACGCACCGGCGCGAGGCCCCCGGTCCGCTCCGCCCGGCTTGCGATTAGAATCCTTGCGCCGCGGGGCGCCATTCCACAGGGGCGGCCCGCACGAACCTTCCCTTCCGGAGAATCAGCAATGACCCAGCCGCTACGAATCGCCGCCGCGCTCGCCGCCGGCCTGGCCGTGGCCCTCCCGGCCGCCGCGCAGGACCTGACCGGCACGCTGAAGAAGATCAAGGACACCGGCACCATTTCCATCGGGCACCGCGAATCGTCGATCCCGTTCTCGTACCTGGACGACAAGCAGCAGCCGGTCGGCTACGCCATGGACCTCTGCATGAAGATCGTGGACGCGGTGAAGGCCGAGCTCAAGATGCCGAACCTCAAGGTGCAGCTCCAGCCGGTCACCTCCGCCAACCGCATCCCGCTGATGCAGAACGGCACCATCGACCTGGAGTGCGGCTCGACCACCAACTCGGTGGAACGCCAGAAGCAGGTGGCCTTCGGCCCGACCTACTTCGTCATCAACGTCACCGCCGCGGTCAAGAAGAGCTCGGGCATCAAGACCCTCGCCGACCTCAACGGCAAGACCATCTCCACCACGTCGGGGACCACCGCCGTGCCGCTGATGAAGAAGTACGAGAAGACGTCGAACGTCGACGTGAAGGAGATCTACGGCAAGGACCACGCCGAGTCCATGCAGCTCCTCGCCACCGACCGCTCGGTCGCCTTCGTGATGGACGACATCCTGCTCGCCGGCCAGATCGCCAACCAGCCCAACCCCGGCGACTACGTGATCATTCCGGAGTCCCTGCGCCAGGAGCCTTACAGCATGATGCTCCGGCGCGACGACCCGCAGTTCAAGGCGCTGGTGGACCGCGCAGTGAGCGCGGTCATGAAGTCGGGCGAGATCAACCAGATCTACGCGAAGTGGTTCACCAGCCCGATCCCGCCGCGCAACGTGAACCTCAACTTCCCGCAGACGCCGGCGCTGAAGGAAGCGTTCGCCAACCCGAACGACCGCGGCGTGCAGTAGCCGCGGCCGTGGCGGGTCCCGCAGGGGGCCGGAAGCCGCGGGGCTTCCGGCCCCCTGCTTTTTGAGGCAAGCTTCGCCGGGGGCGGCAGGGGGGCCGCCGGGGAGCAGGTCGTGGCGTACAACTGGAACTGGGGCGTCTTCTTTCAGGAGACGCCCGATGGCGAGAACCAGTACTGGGAACTCCTGGTCGAGGGGCTGGAATGGACCCTCGCGGTGTCCGCCGTCGCCTGGGTCATCGCCATGCTGGTCGGGTCCATCGTCGGCACCGTCCGCACCACCGACCGACCCTGGCTGGTGCGATCGGGCAACGCCTGGGTCGAGCTCTTCCGGAACATCCCGCTGCTGGTGCAGATGTTCCTCTGGTACTTCGTCATTCCCGAGTTCATCCCGCCGCTGAAGCGCTGGATGATCTCCACCGACCCGATCTACGCGCAGTTCGTCGCCGCCGTGCTGTGCCTCGGTCTGTTCACCTCCGCGCGGATCGCCGAGCAGGTCCGTGCCGGGATCCAGTCGCTCTCCCGGGGCCAGCGTTTCGCCGGCATGGCGGTCGGCCTCACGCAGCCGCAGGTGTACCGCTACGTGCTGCTGCCGATGGCCTTCCGCATCGTCATTCCGCCGCTCACCAGCGAGACGATGAACCTCATCAAGAACTCCTCGATCGCGCTTACCATCGGGCTCGCCGAGCTGACCTTCCGCTCGCGCGAGATCGGCGAGTACACGTTCAACTTCTTCGAGGCCTTCACCGCCGCGACCATCATCTACGTCGTCATCGCCATGACCGCGAACCGCGTGATGGCGTACGTCGAGCGGCGCGTCGCCGTCCCCGGCTACATCGCGGGGGGCAAATGAACCTCGACTTCTCCGCCATCGGCGGCGCCCTCCCCTACCTCTGGAAGGGGATGCAGTACACGCTCCAGCTCACCATCACGGCGGCGATCGGCGGCCTGTTCTTCGGCACCCTGCTCGCCCTCGCGCGGCTCTCCTCCGGCAAGTGGCTGTCCGGGTTCGCCGCGGGCTACGTGAACCTGATGCGGTCGATCCCGCTGGTGCTGGTGATCTTCTGGTTCTTCTTCCTGGTGCCGTTCATCCTGCAGAGCATCACCGGCGCGGAGCGCCCGCCGCAGGTGGGCGCGGAGCGGACGGCGCTGATCACGTTCATCATGTTCGAGGCCGCGTACTTCTGCGAGATCATGCGCGCCGGCATCCAGTCGATTCCGCGCGGGCAGGTGTACGCGGGCTACGCACTGGGGCTCACCTACGCCCAGTCGATGCGCCTCGTCATCCTGCCGCAGGCATTCCGCAACATGCTGCCCGTGCTGCTGACGCAGACCATCATCCTGTTCCAGGACACCTCGCTGGTGTACGTCATCTCGGCCACCGACTTCGTCGGCGCCGCGGCGAAGATCGCGCAGCGCGATTCGCGGCTGGTGGAGATGTACCTCTTCGTCGCGCTGGTGTACTTCGTCATCTGCTACGCCCTCTCGTATCTCGTGAAGCGGCTGCAGCAGAAGATCGCCATCATCCGCTAGGGACGCCCGCAAGCATGGCCATGATCGAAATGAAGGACGTCTCCAAGTGGTACGGAACGTTCCAGGTTCTCACCAACTGCACCACCCAGGTCGAGAAAGGCGAGGTGGTCGTCGTGTGCGGCCCCTCGGGTTCGGGGAAGTCCACGCTGATCAAGTGCGTGAACGCGCTCGAGCCGTTCCAGAAGGGCACCATCACGGTGGATGGGGTGTCGGTCGGCGATGCGAAGACCAATCTGCCCAAGCTCCGCGCGCGCGTCGGGATGGTCTTCCAGCACTTCGAGCTCTTCCCGCACCTGTCCATCACCGAGAACCTCACGCTGGCGCAGATCAAGGTCCTCGGACGCGACAAGCCGGCGGCGGTGGACAAGGGCCTCAAGCTGCTCGACCGCGTCGGCCTCATCGCCCAGAAGGACAAGTACCCCGGCCAGCTGTCCGGCGGCCAGCAGCAGCGCGTGGCGATCGCGCGTGCGCTCGCGATGGACCCGATGTGCATGCTGTTCGACGAGCCGACCTCCGCGCTCGACCCGGAGATGATCAACGAGGTCCTGGACGTGATGGTCGCGCTGGCGAAGGAAGGCATGACCATGATGGTCGTCACGCACGAGATGGGCTTCGCGCGGAAGGTCGCCGACCGCGTCATCTTCATGGACCGGGGCGAGATCGTCGAGGACGCGAAGAAGGAGGACTTCTTCGGCAAGCCGCGCTCGGAGCGCGCGCAGGCCTTCCTGTCCAAGATCCTGCAGCACTAGCCGGCCCGCGGGAGACCGATGGCGCATCCGCGGTCGCTCGGCGTCGTCGGCGGCCTCGGCGCGCTCGCCGGCGCTGACGTCTTCATGAAGCTCATCCGCGCGAGCCTCGCCGCCGGACCGCGCGACATCGCCTTCGAGCAGCACCCGTTCGAGGAGCCGCGCGAGGCGGGTGCGGGTCCCTCGCCGCAGCACGCGCGCAAGCTCTACGTGTTCGAGACGCTGCGCGCCTTCGAGCGGCGCGGCATCGAGGCCGCGGTGCTGCCCTGCTTCATCAGCCACACGTTCCTGGACGAGATCGCGCCGGAGGCGCGCATCGCCGTGCTGGACATGATGGCCGCGCTCGCCGCGCACGTCGCGCGCCGCCATCCCGAGGCGTCCCGCGTCGGCGTGCTCACCTCCGATTACGTGCGCGGGCGCGCCCTGTTCGAGCGCTACTTCACGGCGCCGCTCGAACTCGTCTATCCGTCCCCCGGCGCGCAGGCGGGCCTGATGCGCGCCATCTACGGCGACGGGGGCATCAAGTCCGGACGCCTCGATCCGGCAGCGATCGCGCTGCTCGATGCAGCGCTCCGCGACCTCGCCGCACAGGGGGCGCAGGTGATCCTGCCCGGCTTCACCGAGATTCCGGTCGCGCTGGAGGCCATCGCCGCCCGCGACGTGCCGATCGTGGACTGCAACCAGGTGTATGCGCAGTACGCGCTGGACGACGCGGCGGGCGCGCCGCCGCGGCCGTTCAAGATCGGCGTGATCGGCGGGGTGGGGCCGGCGGCGACGGTGGACTTCATGGACAAGGTCGTCCGCGCCACACGGGCGCGCCGCGACCAGGACCACGTCAAGATGGTGGTCGAGCACAATCCGCAGATCCCCGACCGCACGGAGCATCTGGTCGGCGCGGGTCCGGACCCGACGGTCGCGCTGTACGCCGCGGCGAAGAAGCTCGAGGCGGCCGACGCCGACCTGATCGCCATTCCGTGCAACACGGCGCATGCGTTCGTCGAGCGCATCCAGCCCTATCTCGGCATCCCGATCGTGAACATGCTGCACGAGACCGTGCGGCACGCCGCGGCGAAGCATGGTGCGGGCGCCGTCGTCGGCCTGCTCGCCACGGACGGCACGGTGGCGAGCCGGGTGTACCACGATGCGGCGGCCGCGGCCGGCCTCACGTTGATCACGCCGGACGCGGCGCATCAGGCCCGGGTGATGGAAGCGATCTACGGCGAGCGCGGCGTGAAGGCGGGCCACACGACCGGCGCGTGCCGCGATGCGCTGCTCGCCGCACTCGCGCATCTGGCCGAGCGCGGGGCGCGCGTCGCGATTCTGGGCTGCACCGAGTTGCCGCTCATCCTGCCGGGCAGCGAGGCATTCGCCGTGGGCGGGCGCACGCTCGCCGTCCTCGACCCGACCGAGATCCTCGCCCGCACGTGCGTGGCGCACGCCGGACGAGGCTAGGACGCCTCAGCCGCCGCTGCGGAACCGCGAGAGCCAGTGGTCCATCAGCTTGCCGGCCGCCTCGCGGCCGCCGAGCCCGAACGACAGCGCGAACGCGACCGCGATCGCACCGAGCGTCAGCCCGAAGGCGAGATTCACGATGTCGTCGGCGATGCCCATGGCGCGCAGGCCCATGGCGATGACCAGGCCGAGGATGGCGAAGCGGGCGATGCGCGCGAGGCCCCGGGAATTCGGCCCGGCCGCGCGGTCGATGCCCTCGTGCGCGAGGTTCGCCAGCCAGAAGCCGATCGCGAGGATCGCCGAGCCGAGCAGCACGTCGCCGCCGAACTTGATGAAGATGGTGACCACGTCGCGGACCTGCGTGAACTCGAGCCGGTTGGCCGCCTCCACCGTCGCGAACAGCATGGCGAAGAAGAGCACGATGCGGCCGACGAGCCGCGACGGCGGCATGTCGCCGAAGGCGTGGCCCATGCCGATGCGCTGCGGCAGGGCGTCGAACCCGATACTCGACAGGAACCGGGCGAGGAGTTGCGACGCGAACGACGCGACGTACCAGGAGATGATCAGGATCGCCGCCGCGGCGAGGATGTTGGGCACGGCGTGCAGGATCATCCCGAGCATCTCGGTGGCCGGCCGCGAGATCGCCTCGATCTTCAGGGCGTCCAGCGCGGCGATGAGCGAGGGGATGAACACCACCATGAACACCAGCGTCCCGGCCACCCGCGACAGCCGCACCGGCTCGGTCACGCCGGCGGTGGCGCCCAGGCGATCGATGCCGGCCGCGTGCAGCAGGTTGGTGACGAGGCCGCGCAGCACCTTCGCGACGATCCAGCCGACCAGCCCGATGAGCGCGGCGGCGAAGACGTTCGGCAGGATCCCGAGCGCCTTGGCCGTCATCTCCCGGAACGGCTCCATGAGACCCTGCATCTGCAGCGCGCCGAGCACCGCCGGCACGAACAGCAGGATCACCACCCAGAAGAGCACGTTGCCGGCGCTGCGGCTGATCGGCTCCATGCCGGCGTGCTGCGAGAGCCGGTCGTCGAGGGTGGTGGCCGCCAGCGTCTTCTCGGCGAGCGCGCGCACCAGCGTGGCCACCACCCAGGCCACGAGCGCGATGAGGCCGCCGGCGATGAGCTTGGGCACGTACTCGAAGACCTGCGTGGTGAGCGCGTAGAGCGGCGCGGAGAGCAGCCCCAGGTCGAGCGTGTTGAAGACGCCGACCAGCGCGACGAGCAGCACCACCCAGAACACCGCGATGCTGGCCGCCGACTCGAGGTCGAGGGCCTGGCCGGTGGCCGCGGCGAGGCGCTGGTTGAGCTTGAAGTAGGCCAAGCCGCGGCGGACGCCGGCACGCGCCAGCGCCGCCACCACCCAGCCGATCACCAGAATGGCGAGCGCGCCGAACACGCCGGGCAGCTCCCGGCCGAGCGTGGTCTGCAGCGATTCCATCATCGCCGAGTAATCCATTGTGTTATCCCCCAGAACGGACATCGATGTCGTGCCCCGGGTGGGGACGTTAGCAGCAAAAGCCGGGAGCGGTCACCGTGGCGCGTCGAGGGCGCGCTGCCGGATCGCAGAGAGGGTCGTGCGGGTGGTGATGACGTCGGGATCGAGGCGGATCTCGATCAGCGCCGGCCGGCCGCTCGCGCGGGCACGCTCGAACGCGGGCAGGAAACCGTCGGTGTCCTCGACCAGCTCGCCGTGCAGGCGGTAGGCGCGCGCGAGCGCGGCGAAGTCCGGATTCTCGAGGGCGGTGGCGTACACCCGGGCCGGGTACTCGCGCTCCTGGTGCATCCGGATGGTGCCGTAGAGCCCGTTGTTCACGACGATGAAGATGACGGCGGCGCCGTACTGGGCCGCGGTGGCGATCTCCTGGCCGTTCATGAGGAAGCAGCCGTCGCCGTTGAACGAGAGCACCGCGCGTTCCGGCGCGGCGAGCTTCGCCGCCACCGCCGAAGGCACGCCGTAACCCATGGCGCCCGACGTGGGCGAGAGCTGGGTGCGGAACACCGAGTGCTGCCAGTAGCGGTGCACCCATCCGGTGTAATTCCCGGCGCCGGTGGTGACGATGGTTTCGCGCGGCAGCGCATCGCGCAGGGCGCAGACGATGCGCGCGAGGTCCACGCGCCCCGACGTGGCGCCCGGTTCGACGTTGGCCCGGTAGTCGGCGTTCGCGCTGCGCGTCCACTCGCGCCAGCGCGGCGCAACCGGCGGCATCGCGGCGAGCGCCGCGGCCATCGGCCCGGGGCTCGCGTTCACCAGCAGGTCCGCCTGGTAGACGCGGCCGAGTTCCTCCGCGCCGGCGTGCACGTGCACGAGGGGCTGGGCCGGCCGCGGGGCCTCCAGCAGCGTGTAGCCGCCCGTGGTCATCTCCCCCAGGCGGGGGCCGAGCGCGATCACGAGGTCCGATTGCCGTACGCGCTCGGCGAGCTTCGGATTGATGCCGATCCCGACGTCGCCGGCATAGCTGGGATGGCGGTTGTCGAACAGATCCTGGAAACGGAAGGCGCAGCCCACGGGCAGGTCGTTCGCCTCGGCGAAGCGCTGCAGGTCCGCCACCGCCTGGGGCGTCCAGCCGCTCCCGCCGGGCATCACGAAGGGCCGCTCCGCGCCTTGCAGCAGCCGGCGGAACGACGCCATGTCCTCGGCCCCCGGATGCGCCTGCACGACCCGGTAGGGCGCCGCGTCGCGCACTGCGACGCGCTGCACCAGCATGTCCTCGGGCAGCGCCAGCACCACCGGGCCGCGCCGCCCGGACATCGCCAGGTGGTACGCATGGCTCACGAGCTCGGGGATGCGATCGGCGCGATCGATGCTTGCGACCCACTTCGCCATCTGGCCGAACATGCGCCGGTAGTCGATTTCCTGGAACGCCTCGCGCTCGACGAAGTCGGTGCCCACCTGCCCGATGAAGAGGATCATCGGCGTGGAGTCCTGGAACGCCGTGTGGACGGCGATGGACGCGTTCGTCGCGCCGGGCCCGCGGGTGACGAAGCAGATGCCGGGGCGCCCGGTGAGCTTGCCGTACGCCTCGGCCATGTACGCGGCGCCGCCGTCCTGCCGTGCGACCACCAGCCGGATGGCCTCGCGAGCGTCGTACAGGGCGTCCAGGACGGCGAGGTAGCTCTCGCCCGGGACGCAGAAGGCGAGGTCGGAGCCGTGGATGCGGAGCTGATCGACGAGGATCTGCCCGCCGGTGCGGTGCGCGGGGGTCATGCCCCCATTGTAGCGGCGCCCCCGTGCGGGACGCGAAGCCCTGCGCCAACCGTTAGAATCGTGCCCACCCGAGAGCAGAGCCGCCATGGCCGACGACATCGCCTCCCTGCGCCGCATCCTCGCCACGAGCAAGGTCATTGCCGTGGTCGGGCTGTCGGCGGACTGGTTCCGCCCCAGCTACTTCGCCGCCAAGTACATGCAGGAGCACGGCTACCGGATCATTCCCGTGAACCCGCGCTACGAGACCATCCTGGGCGAACGCTGCCACAAGTCGCTGCGGGACATCCCGGAGAAGGTGGACGTGGTGGACGTCTTCCGCCGCACCGAGGACGTGGCGCCGATCGCCGACGAGGCGATCGCGATCGGCGCCAAGGTGCTGTGGCAGCAGCTCGGGGTCCGGAACGAGGCGGCCGCGCGGAAGGCCGAGGCGGCCGGGCTGGAGTCGGTGATGGACCGCTGCGTGAAGATCGAGCACGCGCGCATCCTCGGCGGACTCGGCTGGGTCGGCGTGAACACGCGGGTGATTTCGGCGAAGCGGCCGAAGATCGTCGCGAACTGAAAGGGAGGCTGCCGGTGCCCGACCGCGAGTTCGGCTTCGAGACGCTCTGCCTCCACGCCGGGCACATCCCGGACGCGGCCACCGGCGCGCGCGCCGTGCCGCTGTACCAGACGACCTCGTTCGTCTTCGACTCCGCCGAGCATGCGGCGAGCCTCTTCAACCTGCAGACCTTCGGCAACGTCTACACGCGCATCTCCAATCCCACGACGGCGGTGTTCGAGGAGCGGATCGCGGCACTGGAGAACGGCCGCGCGGCGCTGGCCGTCGCGACCGGCCAGGCGGCCGAGGCGGTCGCCCTCCTCACCCTGGCGGAGCACGGCG
Organism: uncultured Enterobacteriaceae bacterium; assembly: GCA_964552535.1. Classification (GTDB taxonomy): domain Bacteria; phylum Pseudomonadota; class Gammaproteobacteria; order Burkholderiales; family SG8-39; genus CAZKHE01. The sequence continues at coordinate 13,131 of CAZKHE010000027.1, forward strand.
ACCACATCGTCTCGGCCAGCACGCTGTACGGCGGGACGCACACGCTGCTGGGCGTGAACCTCGCGAAGCTCGGCATCGAGACGACGTTCGTCGATCCCGACGATCCGGAGAACTTCCGCCGCGCCCTCACGCCCCGGACGAAGCTCCTGTATGCGGAGGCGCTCGGCAACCCGTCCATCAACGTGGTGGACATCGAGGCGATCGCGGCGATCGCGCACGAGGCCGGCGTGCCGCTGGTGATCGACAACACGGTGCCCTCTCCCTATCTCTGCCGGCCGTTCGACTGGGGCGCGGACGTCGTCGTGCACTCGGCGACCAAGTATCTCGGCGGACACGGGACCACGATGGGCGGGGCGATCGTGGAATCCGGCCGCTTCCCGTGGAACAACGGCAAGTTCCCCGGCATGACCGAGCCGTCGCGCGGCTATCACGGCGTGCGCTTCTTCGAGACCTTCGGCGACTTCGGCTTCACCATGCGCGCGCGCATGGAGACCATGCGCACGTTCGGCCCGGCGCTCTCGCCCTTCAACGCCTGGATGCTGCTGCAGGGCATGGAGACGCTGCCGCTGCGCATGGATCGGCACTGCGCCAACGCGCTGGCCGTGGCGGAGTTCCTGCAGGCGCATCCGCAGGTGTCTTGGGTGAACTACCCGGGCCTGCCGGGCAACCGCTATCACGCGCTCGCGCGGAAGTACCTGCCGCGCGGGGCGAGCGGCCTGCTCTCGTTCGGCATCAGGGGCGGCGCGCGCGCGGGCGAGGCGTTCATCGAGGCCGCCACCTTCATGAGCCACCTCGCGAACATCGGCGACGCGAAGACCCTCGTGATCCATCCGGCCTCCACCACGCATCGCCAGATGAGCGAGGCGGAACAGCTCAAGGCCGGCGTCTCGCCCGACATGGTGCGCATGTCCATCGGGCTGGAGACGCTGGACGACATTCTCTGGGACATCGACAGCGCGCTCCGCGCCGCAAGCAAGGCATGACGCAACAGGATCCGACCTCCCGCTACCCCACCCTGCGCCGGCCGACGTTCGCGCGCAACCTCGTCTCCACCTCGCAGCCGCTCGCCGCGCAGGCCGGCCTGCGCATGCTGCTCGCCGGCGGCAACGCCGTGGACGCCGCGCTCGCGACCGCGATCACGCTGACCATCGTCGAGCCGATCTCCAACGGCATCGGCTCGGACGCCTTCGCCATCGTCTGGGATGGCGAACGGCTGCATGGCCTCAACGCCTCCGGTCGCGCACCGGCCGGGTGGACGCCCGAGTACTTCCAGGGCGCCATTCCGACGCGCGGATGGAACAGCGTGACCGTGCCCGGCGCCGTGGCCGCGTGGCGCGACCTCTCGGAGCGCTTCGGCCGGCTGCCGTTCGAGAAACTGTTCGAGCCGGCGATCACGTATGCGCGCGACGGCTTCCCGGTGAGCCCCTTCGTGGCCCGCCGCTGGCGCACGCTGATCGCGGAGCTGGCGAGCCAGCCCGGGTTCGCCTACGCCTTCATGCCCGAGGGGCGCTCGCCCGCGGCGGGCGAGGCCTTCGAGCTGCCCGAGGCGGCACGCACGCTCGAACTCATCGCGCGCACGCGGGGCGAAGCGTTCTATCGCGGCGAGCTCGCGGGCAAGCTCGAGGCGCACGCGACCGCCTGCGGCGGGATCATGACGCGGGCGGACCTCGCCGCCCACACGAACGACTGGGTGACGCCGCTCGCGGTGGACTACCGCGGCTACACCCTCCACGAGCTGCCGCCGAACGGCCAGGGCATCATCGCGCTGATCGCGCTCGGCATCCTCGGTCACTTCGACCTCGCGCAGTACCCGGTGGACTCCGCCGACAGCGTTCACGTACAGATCGAGGCGGTGAAGCTCGCGCTGGCCGACGCCGCGCGCTATGTCGCCGATCCTCGCGCGATGGAGCTCGCTCCGGAGCGCCTGCTCGACCCCGCCTACCTCCGCTCGCGCGCCGCGCTGATCCGGCTCGACGCGGCGCAGGACTTCGGCCACGGCGAGCCGCCGCGCGGCGGCACCGTGTACCTCACCGCCGCCGACGCCGACGGCATGATGGTCTCCATGATCCAGTCCAACTACATGGGCTTCGGCTCGGGCGTGGTCGTGCCGGGCACCGGCATCAGCCTGCAGAACCGCGGTGCCGGCTTCAACGTGAAGGCCGGGCACCCCAACTGCGTGGCGCCCGGCAAGCGGCCGTTCCAGACCATCATTCCGGGCTTCGTCACGAAGGACGGCCGGCCGTGGTCCACGCTCGGCCTCATGGGCGGGACGATGCAGGCGCAGGGCCACACGCAGCTGATGGTGCGCATCGGCGAGTACGGACAGGGCATCCAGAGCGCGATCGACGGGCCGCGCTTCCGGGTCGTGCAGGGCCTCGAAATCAACGTCGAGGAAGCGTTCGGCTCGGGCGTCATCGCGGAGCTCGCGCGGCGCGGACACCGCATCAAGGAGATCGGCGAGCAGTACATGGACTACGGCTGCTCGCAGATGATCCGCTGGCTCGGCGACGGCTACGAGGGCGCATCGGATCCGCGGCGGGATTCGCTGGCCGTGGGATTCTGAAACGGGTTCGACCAAGGGACGCAGCCATGCTCAGGATCTGGGGACGCGCGAACTCCATCAACGTGCAGAAGGTGCTGTGGACCGCGGACGAGCTCGATGTCGCGTTCGAGCGCGTCGACGCCGGGATGAGCTACGGCGTGGTGAACGAGCCGGGATACCGCGCGATGAACCCCAACGGCCGCGTCCCGACCATCGACGACGCCGGCTTCGTGCTGTGGGAGTCGAACGCGATCGTGCGCTATCTCGCGGCCAAGCACGGCGCCGGGACGCTGTGGCCCGAGTCGCTGCAGCAGCGCGCCGACAGCGACCGCTGGATGGACTGGTGCACCAGCACGCTGGCGGCGCCGATGACCGCCCTCTTCTGGCAGCTGGTGCGCACGCCGGCGGAGAAGCGCGATGCGCGCGCGCTCGAGGACGCACGCGCGCAGAGCGAGGCGCTCTTCCGGCTGCTCGACGAGCGCCTGGCGGCGCGCCCCTTCATCGCGGGGGCGCATCTCACGATGGGCGACATCCCCGTGGGCTGCTTCGTGTCGCGCTGGCGGGCCCTGCCGGTGCAGCACCCGCCCCTCGCGCACCTCGAGGCCTATCTTGCGCGACTCGCCGAGCGGCCGGCGTTCGCACGACACGTGATGCAGCCGCTCAGCTGAAGGGGGAGACGACGATGACCGACGACGCCGTACGCAACGGCATGCGCATCCACTTCTGCGACGGAACGAGCCTCGCATTCTCGTTTCCGCCGCAGCGCGAGAACCAGGCGGGACGCGAGCTGCTCTTCGAGGACATCACGCGGAAGCGCATGCTGACGGTGGCCGCCGACGGTGCGCTCCACGTGATCCCTTTCGAGAACGTGAAGTACATCAGCGTCTATCCGGCTCCCGCGGAGCTGGATCCGAAGATCATCCGGGGGGCGACGGCCGAGGGCTGACGGCGATCGCCGGCGCGAGGCGCTCGAGCGCCGCGAGACGCTCGCCGCGCGGCAGGCTCGCGAGCGTCCTCGCCGCTGCGTAGAAGCGCGGGAGGTCGCCGCCCTCGCGCGCGAGCAGCGCGTTGAACGCCGGCACGAGCTCGGTGTAGGCGGCCACCGATGCGAGGTGCGCGTTGTTCACGCCGTTGGCGAAGAACCGGTCGTAGCCGGCGAAGCCGCCCCAGCGCTCGGACTTCAGCCGCTCGTAGTCGTCGCGCAGTGCGGCGAGGATCGACGCCTTCCGGGCGCGCTTCTCGTCGTCGGGCGCATCCGCGGCATAGGCGGCCGCAAGGCGCTGGCGATAGTCGAGCAGCAGCGCGAGGAAGTCCCGACGCTGCATCTGGTAGGCCTCGAAGACGCGGCGCTCGGCCGCCGTGGCCCGCGCCGCCAGCCAGCGCTCCACGCCCGCCAGCTCCACCGCCGTGGCGAACGATTCGTTGAACGCGGTGTCGTCCTTGACGTAAACCACCTGGTGCGCGAGCTCGTGGAAGATGAGGCGGGCGAGCTCGGTCTCCGGATAGCGCACGAAGGTGGACAGCACCGGATCGTCGAACCAGCCGAGCGTCGAGTACGCCGGCACGCCGCCGACGTAGGTGTCGAAGCCGCGCGCGCCCAGGCGGGCCGCCTGCGCAGCGGCGGCGGCCTCGGAGTAGTAGCCGCGGTAGCTGACGCAGCCGGCGATCGGAAAGCACGACTGCACCGGCTCCACCGACAGCGGCGGCGCGGCGAAGACGTTCCACACCACGAACGGGCGGCCGAGGTCGGCATAGCCCCGGTACGAGCCGTTGTCGGGCAGCCCGAGTTCCTGCACGGCGAACGCGCGGATCTCCCGCACCTTCTCCAGCCGCGCCCGCAGCGCCTCCGGCGCCGAGGGGTCGGCGATCACTTCCTCGATCGGCCGGGCGCGCTGCATCACCTCGAAGTGCCCGAGCACCGCCTGCGAGTAGTACTCGACGGTGGCGCAGCCTCCCACCAGGAGGGCGGCTCCGACGCTAACGAGAATCCTGGAAACGGCCATGGCGGAGGAAGTGTACGGTCTCGCGCGCGACGGTGCGGTCGATCAGCATCGCACTGTGGCTTACTGCCAGGACGCGATGGTCGGCAAGGCCCGGCAGCCGCGTTTCGGCGACCATCACCACCCCGTCGTTCGGCTCCGGCAGATCCACGAAGAAGCGGCCGATGCCGACCCGGCCGGTGCCGGCGATGGCGCCCGCGGTCACGCCCTTCGGCAGCGCGTAGCCGCAATGGTTCCGCCACACGTCGATGCTCGCGCCCAGCGCCCGGCCCCAGGCGGGATGCCCGGCGAGCGAACGTCCCGCCAGACAGGCGGCGACCGGAGAGCCGAGCAGCACGACGCGGTCCGCCGTGCCGGGCCGCGCCTCGGCCAGGAACGACGCGGCGACGACCCCGCCCATGCTGTGCGCGACGAAATGCACCGGCCGCGTGCCGAGGCGTGCCACGAGCTCCGCGACGCGGGCGACGTGGTCGGTGAGCCCGCGCGCGAAGGAACGATAGGTGAGCGCATGGGGGGCGAAGCCGGCGGCCGCGAGGTGGCGCGCGAGCGGCAGCATGGCATAGCGGTTCATCCACAGGCCGTGCAGCAGGACGACGTCGCGGATCATGCGGGGGTGCGCACCAGCAGCAGGAGCGCCGCGGCCAGCGGCGGCGCGGCGAACACCGCGAACCCGCCGCCGTAGCCGCCGCTCATCGACACGGTCGCCGCGAACAGCGGCGGCCCGAGCAACGCGCCAAGAAAGGTGAAGAACTGCGTGCCGCCGGTGGCCACGCCCACCTGGCCGGGCGGAGCGCGGCGCGCGACCTCCGCGAGGTAGACGCCGTTCCAGCCGATCGCCGAGGCGCCGAAGGCGACCGCCACCGCGACGATGGCGGCGAGCGGCCAGTCCGGCGAGAAACGCGCGACCGCGAAGCTCGCACCGGCCATCATCAGCCCGAGCACTGCCAGCATGCGCCGGGGTCCGAGCAGCCGGTCTGCCATCGCGCCCCACGCGATGCGGCCGACGATGCCCGCGCCCTGCGCCGCCGAGAACACGAGGCCCGCCGCCACGAGCGTGTAGCCGAGCCCGAGATTGAGATACGACACCAGGTAGGTGAAGAGCGAGAGCTGCATCGTGGCGAACACGAACGACACGGCCGAGAGCTCGCGCAGCGCCGGCACCGTGATCGCGAGCCGGATCGGGACGCCCAGGCCGCGCAGGGCGGCGCGAAAGGACATCGACGCGGGCTTCCCGGCTGTCACGGCCTCCTCCGGCGGCGCGCGCCGTCCGCGCAGGATCCCGAGCAGGATGGCGGGGGCGGCGCACATGGCGGCGAGCACGAGCAGCGTCCGCTGCCAGCCGATGGCGAGCAGGAGCGGCGGCACCAGCGCGCCGGCGATGGCGCCGCCGATCGGCACGCCGGTCTGCTTGATCGAGAAAATCAGCGCCATCTGCCGCGGCGGCGCGGATCGGGCGAGGATGTGCGAGCTCACCGGGTTCACCGTGCCGTACCCGCCGCCGATGAGGAGCGCACACAGCGGAATCGCGGCGAGCAGCGCGGTGTCGCCGAGCGCGAGCCCGAGCGCCCCGCCGCCGAGCGCGCCGATGCACACGCCCACCGGGCCGAAGCGCGCGATGAGCGCGCCTGCGGCGAGGCCCGAGAGCATCGCCGCGAAGTACGTCCCCGACACGAAGAGGCCGATGGACTGCGGCGCCACGCCGAAGTCGGCCGCGGCGACCGGCGCCAGCACGGACGGCGCGATCATCGCCATGGAGGTGAGGGACTGGACGACGAGGGTGAGTGCGAGCGCGGCGAGAATGGACGGCATGGCGGCCATTATCGCCGCTCGACACCACATGTCGTTCCGCCCCCTGCGGCGCGCTACTCCACTTCGACGAGGCCCTGCGCGCTCACCTGCACCTGGCTCGTGCCGCCCTCGAACGCGGGCGCCGACACCGCTTCGGCGGCCGCGGGCGACATGCGCGCCATGGGGCGCGGAACGGGCACGGCGCCGCCGGTGTTGATGGCGAGCCGCTTGACCCGATAGCCGCGGGCGCCGACCGCCTTCGTGGCGATGTCGGCGCGCGCACGGAACGCCGCGACCGCCTCGTTGATCAGGTCGTTTTCGGCCTGGCGGCGCGCCTCCGGCGAGACGCTGAAGCTGATGCCGGCGAGCTGCATGGTCGACTGCAGCCGGGCGACGAGCTGCGCCATCTGCTGGAAATCGCGGCTCTCCAGGCGCACCTCGGCCCGGCCGCGCCAGCCGGTCTGCTTGTTCTGGCGGTCGTACATCGGATAGGTCTGGCTGCCGCCGGAGCGCGCTCGCACTTCGCGGAAGTCCGCGGCGGTGCGCAGCGCGTCGGCGGTCGTGCGATTGAGCAGGCTCGCCAGCGACGCCGCGTTGGCGTCGCTGGCATCGATCACCAGGGTCGCGGTCATCAGGTCGTTCGCGACTTCGCGCGATGCCTCGCCGGTGAGCTCGATCTGCGGCCCCCCGCCGGCGGGGGCTGCGGCTTGGGGAAGGGCCGGCTGGGCGGCGGCGAACAGCAGGGCGGCGAGAAGGGGACGCAGCATCGAGCGCTCCACGAAGGAAAGGACCCGTTCAAACGCCCGGCACGGACCGATGGGGTCACGCGTGCGCATAATCGGGCCATGCGCCGATTGTCCCCCATCCCGCGATCCGTCCCCTGGCTGCGCCGCTGCTGGTCGTGCCTGGCACCGCTCGCCCCGCGGGCCCGCAAGTGCCTGCAATGCGGGGCCGCGCAGCCGCGGGACCCCTTGTGACGATCGTTTGCATTTCGTTTCGCGAGCCGCGACGACGGCGCCGCGCGGGGCGGATATGCTTGTGAAATCAGCAAGGCACGCCACGAGGAGCCGATGAGACACCCCCTGATCGCTGTCGCCGCCGCACTTTCGCTCGTCGCCGGTACGGCCCATGCAGCCGTCGTCACGTACGGCGGCAGTGAGTATCAGGTCGTGACGACCGCCTCCGACGTCGACTGGCTCGAGGCACGCGCCCAGGCACAGGTGCTGCCCGGCGGCGGCTGGGATCTCGCGACCGTGGGCGATGTCGGAGAGAACGACTTCCTCGTCGGCCTGCTGAGCCTCGCCCTGCCCGAGCGCTCGCACTTCTGGATCGGGGCGACCGACGTGGCGGTGGAAGGCAGCTGGCAGTGGATCGACGCCACGCCTTGGGTCTACGCCAACTGGCACGGCGGCGAGCCGAACAACTCGGGCGGCGTGGAACACTATCTGGCCTATGACCTGCGCGGCGGCGTCTACCGTTGGAACGACGTGCCGTTGGACCTCAAGGCGGCCTATCCGAATCAGGACTACGTCGTGGGCTTCATCGCCGAACGGCCCATCCCCGTGCCCGCGGCCCTGCCGCTGCTGCTAGCCGGCCTCGCCGGGTTCGGGGTGTTCGCACGGCGGCGCGCCGGCAGCTGACGTCCAGCCGCGGTTGCGGCGATCAGGCCAGCCCCCGCAGCTCGCGCAGCGCCACCGACAGCATCGCGAGGTCCAGGCTCGGCAGGGCGCGCAGCTCGGCGAGCATGCGCTCGGCGCGCCCCAGGGTGGCGGCGTTGCGGGCCGCCCACATGTCGATGAGCGCCGCGGGCGCGTCGCCGCCGCCGTTGCCGAGCGCGCTCACCGCCACCGCCCGCTGCAGCTGCGCGAGCTCGTCGCGCATCGCCCCCTTGGCGAGCATCTGCCAGTGCGAGTCCGCAGGCAGGGCGCCCACGCGATCGCGTAGCCAGCCGAGGCCGAGGCGCCCCGCGAGCGAGAAGTAGACCCCGGCCACGATCGGCACCGGGCGCTGCGTCGCCTGTGCCATCTCGGTGATGTCCAGGGCGCCGAACAGGGTGTCGCCAGCCGCCACGCGCACCGCGACCGCTTCCGGCACGCCGGCCCCGGCGTAGCCTCCCGCCTGCGCCTCGATCGCGGCGCGCGCCGGTGCGTCGAGCAGCGAGCCGAAGATCGCGCCGACCTGCTCGACCCCGGGCCGGAAGAGCGCGATGGTGGCGGCCATCTCGTCGGCCAGACGCCGGGAGCGCAGGAACCAGGTCGTGCCCCGCACGATGGTGCGCCCGGACTCGATCAGCATCTCGCTCTGCACCGCGTCCGGCACCCGGTTGTCGAGGCCCTCGATCGCCTGCCACAGCGACACGAACCCGAACACCTCGCGCGTCAGCAGGTACGCGCGCACCACCTCGGCGGGCGACGCGCCCGTGGTCTCCACCAGCCGGTGCACGAACGTCGAGCCGACGCGGTTGACCATGCTGTTCACCACGTGGGTCGCGATGATCTCGCGGCGCAGCGGGTGCTTCGGCATGCCGTCCGCGAACTGCGTGCGGGCGGGCTCCGGGAAGTAGCGGCCCAGCGCGGTGGCGACCCACGGGTCGTCGGGCAGCGCCGAAGCGAGGAGCTCGTCGTACAGCCAGATCTTCGCGTAGGCGAGCAGCACCGCACGCTCGGGACTGGTGAGCCCGGCCCCGGCGGCATCGCGCGCGGCGAGCTCCTCGTCGTCGGGCAGGTGCTCGAGCGCGCGGTTGAGGCGCCCCGCCTTCTCCAGGAAGCGGATGAAGCGCGCCTGCTGGTCGAGCAGCGCCGGCGCGAGGCGCCCGCTCACCGACAGCGACTGCGTCTGGAAGTAGTTGTCGCGCAGCACGAGATGCGCCACGGCGTCGGTCATGTCGGCGAGCAGCTTGTTGCGCTGGCGCTCGGTGAGCTCGCCCTCCGCGATCGCCTGGCCGAGCAGGATCTTCAGATTGACCTCGTGGTCGGACGTGTCCACGCCGGCCGAGTTGTCGATGGCGTCGGTGTTGATGCGCCCGCCGCCCAGCGCGTATTCGACCCGTCCGAGCTGCGTGCAGCCGAGGTTGCCGCCCTCCACCACCACGCGGCAGCGCAGCTCGCGCCCGTCCACGCGCACTGCGTCGTTGGCGCGGTCGCCCACCGAGGCGTGGCTCTCGCGGGCGCTCTTCACGTACGTGCCGATGCCGCCGTTGTAGAGCATGTCCACCGGCGCCTTGAGGATCGCCGAGACGAGCTCCGCCGGCGACAGCGCCTCGGCCTTCACGCCGAGCGCGCCCTGGGCCTCGGGGGAGAGCGGGATCGATTTCGCCGAGCGCGGCCACACGCCCCCGCCGCGCGAGATGAGCGTGACGTCGTAGTCGGCCCACGACGAGCGCGGCAGGCGGAACAGGCGCTCGCGCTCGACAAAGCTCGACGCGGGGTCGGGGGTCGGGTCGATGAAGACGTGGCGATGGTCGAACGCGGCGACCAGGCGGATGTGCTTCGACAGCAGCATGCCGTTGCCGAACACGTCGCCGGACATGTCGCCGATGCCGACCACGGTGAAGTCGGTGGACTGGATGTCGACGCCGAGTTCGCGGAAGTGGCGCTTGGCCGACTCCCACGCGCCGCGCGCGGTGATGCCCATCGCCTTGTGGTCGTAGCCGGCGGAGCCGCCGGAGGCGAAGGCGTCGCCCAGCCAGAACCCGTACTCCTTCGAGATCGCGTTGGCGTAGTCGGAGAAGGTCGCCGTGCCCTTGTCGGCGGCGACGACCAGGTAGGGATCGTCGCCGTCGTGCCGGCGAACGTTCGCGGGGGGAACCACGCGGCCGGCCACGAGGTTGTCGGTGAGGTCGAGCAGCCCGCGCAGGTAGTCCTGGTAGCAGGCGATGCCCTCCTGCATCCAGGCCTCGCGATCGCTCGCCGGCGGCGCCTTCTTGAGCACGAACCCGCCCTTCGAGCCGACGGGAACGATCACGGTGTTCTTCACCATCTGCGCCTTCACCAGGCCCAGCACCTCGGTCCGGAAGTCCTCGGGGCGGTCCGACCAGCGCAGGCCGCCGCGCGCCACCCTGCCGCCGCGCAGGTGCACGCCCTCGAAGCGGGCCGAGTAGACGAAGATCTCGAACATCGGCCGCGGCTCCGGTACGCCGGGCACCTTCGACGGATCGAGCTTGAACGACAGGAACGCCCGCCGCGCGCCGGCGGCATCGGTGCACCAGAAGTTGGTGCGCGTCGTCGCGAGCACCAGCGCGAGGAGCTGCCGCAGCACGCGGTCCTCGGAGAGGTTGGCCACGGCATCGAGCGACGCCTCGATGGCGGCGAACTGGCGCGCCTCCTCGGCCTCGGCATCCGCCGGCGCGGCCGGATCGAAGCGCAGCCGGAACAGGCGCACCAGCGCCGCGGCGATGTCGCCGTGCGCGGCGAGCGTCTGCTCGATGAAGCTCTGCGACAGCGCGAAGCCGATCTGCCGCAGGTACTTGGCGTAGGCGCGCAGGATGACGATGTCGTCGGCCGAGAGGCGGGCGGCGAGCACGAGACGGTTGAAGTCGTCGTTCTCGATGCGCCCGGTGAAGACCTTGGCGAAGGCATCCTCGAAGATGCCGTGCACCGCATCGATGTCGATCTCGCGATCCGAGCCGGTGGCGAGGCCGAAGTCGTGGATCCACACCGCCGCGCCCGACGCGGGCTGCACACGGTACGGGCGCTCGTCGAGGACGCGCAGGCCCATGCGCTCCAGCATCGGCAGGCTGTCGGAGAGCGGCACCGGCCCGCCGCGATGGAACAGCCTGAGCCGCAGCGATCCCGGCGCGGCCTCCAGCGGCCGATGCAGGTTCAGACCGAGCGCGCCGTCGCGCAGCACGCGGGCCACCATCTGCGCATCGCCCACCGCGGCGCGCGGGGGCACGTCCTCGCGATACGACGCAGGAAAGCCGGCGCCGAGCAGGCGGAAGAGCCGGTTGCCGTCGGCCTCGCCGATGCCCTCCACCAGCGCCCGCGCGAAATCGTCCTCCCAGCGCCGCGCGGCCGCGGCGAGCCGCTGCTCCAGCGCGCCCAGGTCCACCGCGGGGATCCGCCCGGGCACCGTGCGCACGGTGATCAGGATGCGCGCCAGCACCGATTCGGAGAGGAACACGTTGAAGTCGGCCGCGGTGCCGCCGAACGCCTCGACGAGCATCGCCTGCCAGCGCCGGCGCAGCTCGGTGGTGTAGTGCTCCCGCGGCGCGTACATGAGGCACGACACGAAGCGGTCGAAGGGGTCGCGGCGCACGAAGAGCCGGAAGCGCTGCCGGTCGCCGAGATGGAGGATGCCGGTGGCGTTCTCGAGCAGTTCCTCCTCGCCGATCTGGAAGAGCTCGTCGCGCGGATAGGTCTCGAGGATGTTCAGCAACGCCTTGCCCGCGTGACTGCCCGGCGAGACGCCCGCGCGCGCGACCACGTTGGCGACCTTGGTGCGCAGCAGCGGGATGGTCGCCGGTGACGAGCTGTACGCGGTGGAGGTGTAGAGCCCCACGAAGCGATGCTCGCCGATCACCCTGCCTTCCGGATCGAAGCGCTTCACGCCGACGTAATCAAGGTAGCCGGGCCGGTGGACGGTGGACCGCGCGTTGCCCTTGGTGATGATCAGGAGTTCCGGCACGCGGGCGCGCGCCCGCGCCTCCGCGGGCAGCGCCGAGAAGCTCTGCGACATGGTCGCGCCAGGCGCCTCGCGCAGGATGCCGAGCCCCGAGCCGGGAACGATTCGCAGGCCCGGCGCGCCGTCAAGCTCGACGAGATCGTGGCAGCGGTAGCCGAGCAGGGTGAAGTGGTTGTCGGCGAGCCACTCGACGAACGCCCGCCCTTCGGCGAGCTCGGCGGGCGCGAGGGGCGGCGGGGCCTTCTCCAGGTCGGCGGCGATGCCGCGGAGCTGCGCGAGCATCTTCGGCCAGTCCTCCACCGCCGCGCGCACGTCGCCCAGCACGCGCTCCACGTCGGCGGCGAGGCGCATCATCGCGTCGGGATCCGCGATGCGGTCCACCTCCACGTGCATGAACGATTCGCGGCGGCCGAGGTTCACCGGGGCGTCGTACGGCACCACGTCCTCGAGCACGCCGGACGCATCGCGCACGGCGCGGACGATCGGGTGCACGAAGAGGTGCAGCGTCAGGCCGTGGCGGTTCACCTCCATGGTCACCGAATCGACCAGGAACGGCATGTCGTCGGTCACCACCTCGAGCACGGTGTGCGTGGACTGCCAGCCGTGCTCCTCCAGCGACGGATTGAAGGCCCGCACCCGCGCCCGGCCGGGATCGCGCCGGCGCGCGAAGTTCCAGTGGGAGAGCGCCGCGCCGTAGAGATCGCCCGGCTCGCGCGCATCGACGTCCTCCGGCGCCACCTGGCGGAAGTACTCGCGCAGGAAGCGCTCGAGCGCCGCGCGACGCTCCGGCGCGATGCGCGCCTTCACCAGCCCCACCGCCTGCTCGATCCGCTCCGCCGCCCCGGTCCGCACCTTGGTGTCCATCGCCGCCCTCCTCCCGACTGGAGCCGAGTCTAGCAGCGGGCCGCGACTCTATACTGCGCGCTCCGCCACGCGCCGCCGGAGCCGCGATGCCCCCAGCCCCGATGCAGCCTGCGCCCGACACGCCGCCCGGCGTGCAGATGATGCAACTCGCCACCGGCTACTTCGTGTCCCGCGCGATCCACGTCGCGGCGGAGCTCGGGCTGGCGGACCTCCTCGCGGCGGGCCCGCGCGACGCGGTTGCGCTCGCGGCGGACACCGGCACGCACGCGCCGTCGCTCTACCGGCTGCTGCGTGCGCTCGCCGCGACCGGGGTCTTCGAGCACCGGGACGACGACACCTTCGCGCTCACGCCGCTCGGCGCAACGCTGCGCGACGGCTTGCCGGGCTCGGTGAAGCCGGGCGTGATCATGTTCCACCAGCCGATGTTCTGGCGCTCCTGGGAGGCCCTGGCGCACAGCGTGCGCACCGGCGAGCCCGCGCTCGACCACGTCTTCGGCGCCCCGGTGTTCGACTACCTCGCGCGGCATCCGGAAGCCGCACGCCGCTACGACGGCGGCATGACCGGCCTCAACGCCGCGCTGCTGCCGGCAATCGTCGCGGCATACGAGTTCGGCCGCTTCGGTCGCATCGTGGACGTGGCCGGCGGCCACGGCTCGCTGCTCGCCGCCGTGCTCGAGCGGGTGCCGCATGCCGAGGGCGTGCTCCTCGACCTGCCGCACGTTGCGGCGATCGCACGCGAGACGTTCGCCGACCGCGGCTTCGGCGGGCGCGCGCAAGCCGTTGCCGGCAGCATGTTCGAGGACGTGCCGGCGCGCGGCGACGCGTACCTGCTGAAGTGGATCCTGCACGACTGGGACGACGCCGCGTGCACCGCGATCCTCGGACGCATCCGCGCCGCCGCGCCGGACCACGCGCGCCTGCTGGTCATCGAGCGGGTCCTGCCGGAGCGCGCCGAAGCGTCGCTGCCGGTGCGCACCATGATGATGGCCGACCTCCTGATGATGATCCATCTCACCGGCCGGGAGCGCACCGAGCGCGAGTTCCGCGCGCTCCTCGAAGGCGCCGGCTGGCGGCTCCTGCGCGTCGTCCCGACCGCGTGCCCCCTGTCCATCCTCGAAGCCGAGCCGGCCGGCTGACCTGGCGGCGTGAACGGGGGCGCGCGCGCCGTCCTTTATAATTCGCGCGCTTCGTCTCCCGGCCTGCAGAAGCCGGGCACCCCTCACGCCACCACTCCAGTATCCATGCTGCAGGCCACCGGACTCGAATGCGTGCGCGGCGACCGCAGCCTGTTCAAGGGCGTCGGCTTCGCGCTCGAGCGCGGCACGCTGCTGCACGTGCAGGGTCCGAACGGCAGCGGCAAGACCAGCCTCCTCCGCATCCTCGCCGGACTCGCGCAGCCGGAAAACGGCCGCATCGACTGGGACGGCAGACCCGTGCGCGAACTGGGCGACCAGTTCCGCGCCACGCTCGCCTATCTCGGCCACCACAACGCCATCAAGGACGATCTCTCGGCGGTCGAGAACCTGCTCGTCTCGGAGCGCCTCGCCGGCGGCGCGATCGACGAGGACGGCGCGCGCACGGCGCTCGCCGACCTCGGGCTCGGCCGCCACGCCGACCTGCCGACGCGCGTGCTCTCTCAAGGTCAGAAGCGCCGCGCGGCGCTCGCCCGGCTCGCCTTCCGCCGGCGATGCCGGTTGTGGGTGCTGGACGAGCCGTTCGTCGCGCTCGACGTGAACGCCGTCGCGCGGCTCGGCGAGACCATCGCCGACCACGTGCGCGACGGCGGCATCGTCGTGCTCACCACGCACCAGGCGGTCGACGTGCCGGCCGCGCGGACCGAAGTGCTGGCGCTATGAGTGCCGCCGGGACGTCCCGAGGCACCCGTCCCGAGCGGGCTTCACACCCGAGGGCAGCCGCGTGAGCGCAGGTGCGAGCACGCCGGGCCAGGCGTTCGCCACCGTGGTGCGGCGGGACCTGCTGCTCGCCATGCGCCGTCGCGCCGAGGTCCTGACGACGCTGTTCTTCTTCGTCATCGTGGTGAGCCTGTTTCCGCTCGGCATCGGCCCGGAGATGGATACGCTGCGCCTCATCGCGCCCGGCGTCGTCTGGGTCGCCGCGCTGCTCGCCTCGATGCTCGCCCTCCAGCGGCTCTTCGCGCTCGACTACGCCGACGGCACGCTCGAGTCCCTGCTGCTCGCGCCACAGCCGCTCGGCGTGCTCGTGGCGGCGAAGGTGCTCGCCCACTGGATCGTCTCCGGCCTGCCGCTGGTGGTCATCGCGCCGCTGCTCGGGCTGCAGTTCGACCTGCCCGGCGAAGGCCTCGCGATCCTCGTGGTCTCCCTGCTCCTGGGCACGCCCACGCTTTCGCTCATCGGCGGAATCGGGGCCGCCCTGACGCTCGGCCTGCGCGGCGGGGGCGTCCTGGTGTCGCTGCTGGTGCTGCCGTTGTACATTCCCGTGCTGATCTTCGGCGCCGGCGCGGTCGAGGCCAGCGGCTCGGGGCTCGGTGCGGCGGCGCATCTCTCGCTGCTCGGGGCGTTCCTGGCGGTGGCGGCGTTCTTCGCGCCGTGGGCCACCGCGGTGGCCTTGCGGATTTCGGTGGAGTAGCGGTTCATACAGATCGACACATGGCACGCATAAACTGGTTCTACTTCGCTGCCCCGAACACGTTCTACCGGCTTGCGGGCCGGCTCGCGCCTTGGTTCTTCGGGCTCGCCGCCGTGCTCACCGTGATCGGCCTCTACATCGGCTTCTTCGTCGCGCCCACGGATTTCCAGCAGGGCGAGGCCTACCGGATCATCTTCATCCACGTGCCGTCGGCGTGGATGGCCATGTTCCTGTACGTCGTGATGGCCTTCTGGGCCGGCATCGGGCTCGCCTTCAACACCCGGCTGTCGTCCATGATGGCCTCGGCGATCGCCCCGACCGGGGCCCTGATGGCCTTTCTGGCCCTGTGGACCGGCGCGCTCTGGGGGAAGCCGATGTGGGGCACCTGGTGGGTCTGGGACGCGCGCCTCACGTCCACGCTGATCCTGCTCTTCCTGTACATCGGCTTCATGTCCCTGCAGGCGGCGATCGACGACCCGCGGCGCGCCGACAAGGCGGGCGCGGTGATCGCGCTGGTCGGGGTCATCAACGTGCCGATCATCTACTTCTCGGTGAAGTGGTGGAACACGCTGCACCAGGGCGCGTCGGTGAGCCTGACCAAGAGCCCGAGCATGGCGACGACGATGCTCGCGGGGATGCTGATCATGGCCTTCGCTTTCTGGATGTACGCGATCGGCGCCATCCTCGTGCGCGTGCGGGCCATCATCCTGGAGCGCGAGCGTCGCGCGGACTGGGTGCGGGGGGCGGTCCGCGCATGAAATGGAACAGCCTGGCGGAGTTCCTCGCGATGGGGGGCTACGGAACGTTCGTGTGGGGATCCTACGCAGTGGCTGCGCTGGTCGTGGTCGTGGAATTGTTCCTGGTCGCGCACCGCTTCCGCATGGCGCGCGGGGCCGCTGCCCGCGGCCCGGAGCCGCTGCCCGACCGCGAGTGAGGCTGCGGGGCAGAAGGGTTGATCCACCTCAAACGCGGGCCGCCCGCTCCCGCCGATCATCCCGAACGCTCCGGCGGGACGCTTCGGAGCTCGAGAACAAGGGGACGTGAATGAAAGGCATCTGGAGATGGCTCACGCGGCCGAGCGCCACCCTGTCGGTGCTCGCCCTGCTGGTGATCGGCATCGCGGTCGGCGTGGCCGGCTGGATCACCTTCAACGGCGTGGTGCACGCCACCGGGACCAACGAGTTCTGCGGCACGGCGTGCCACTCGCACGCGGAGTTCATCTATCCCGACTACAAGAAGTCGTCGCACTTCGCCAACGCGAGCGGCGTCGTGGCGACCTGCTCCGACTGCCACATCCCGAAGGAGTTCTTCCCGAAGATGTGGACCAAGGCGGAGGCCGGCATCCACGACGGCTTCGCCGAGTTCGTGCAGCGCAAGATCTCCACCCGCGAGAAGTACGAGGCGGAACTGCCGCGGCTGTACGCCAACGTGCGCGAGCACATGAAGGCGCGCGACTCGAAGGAGTGCCGCAACTGCCACGAGTTCACGCCGGAGGTGATCGCCAAGCAGGGCCCGGCCGCGCAGGCGATCCACCCGAAGATCAAGGAAATGGGCCAGACCTGCGTGGACTGCCACACCGGCGTCGCCCACTCGGTTCCCGGGCAGCCCAAGCTGGGGTCGGCCAAGGAATCCGCGCCCGCGGCGGCGGGCGGTGCCGTGGCGAGCGCGGAGGGCCTGGCGGACAAGCTCGGCTGTCTCGCCTGCCATGGCGTCAGCGAGGCGAAGATGGGACCGGCGCTGAAGGACGTCGCCGGCAAGCTGAAGGCGAAGGCGGACGCGGCGGTCGTCGCCGAGCGCCTGCAAAAGGGTGAGGGCCATCCGGCGGTCCAGGGCTCCGCCGAGGATCTGACGAAGGTGGCCGACTGGGTGCTGTCGCTCGCCCCCGCCGCCGGCGCGGCGAAGCCGGCCGCCGAGCCCGCAAAGGCCGCCGACGCGAAGCCGGCGGCCAAGCCGGCCGCGGCCGCGGACGGCCAGGCCGCAGCGGAGAAGGCGGGCTGCCTGGCCTGTCACGCGGTGGCCGAAAAGAAGATGGGTCCCGCGCTGAAGGACGAGGCGGGCGAGTGGAAGGGCAAGGGCGATGCGCTCGCGGCCAAGCTGAAGTCCGGGCAGGGACACCCCGCCGTGGCCGCCTCCGACGACGACCTCAGGAAGATCGTCGGCTGGATGCTCACGCTATAGTTCGGAAGAGGGATGCGTGCGGCGCCGGTCAACACCGGCGCGCTCGTTGCGTTAATGCAGGTTCGCGGCGACGCCAGCGCCGCATTCACCAGAGGAGATGAGGAATGAAGCGAGTGCTCGCAGCGATCGTCGCCGGGTTTTTCGTGGTCGGCGCCACCAACGTGATGGCCCAGGCGAAGAAGGACGAGCCGAAGAAGGAAGAGAAGAAGAAGGAGAAGAAGGGCGGGTGCTGAAATGGACCGGCCGGGCTGCTCCGCACCCGCGCCCGGCCTGGCCACACGCTCTGCATGACCGGCGACACCTAGCAGATCCGTCATCGAGGCACGCCACGCGCGTGCCTCTTCGTTTTCGGGTGAACAACGCCGGAAAATGGACTGGCCGGGCTGCTCCGCACCCGCGCCCGGCCTGGCCACACGCTCTGCATGACCGGCGACACCTAGCAGGTCCGTCATTGAGGCACGCCACGCGCGTGCCTCTTCGTTTGTGGGCGCGCAACCGCGCGGCGGTTGACCGCTACGGGGCGGGTTTCAGCTTGGCGAAACGCCGTTCCAGGGCGCCCGCGCCCTTGAAGGCGCCGTACGCCATCGCCGCCACGGGAATCGCAACGGCCCAGAATGGCACGCCCAGGACGTCCGGGAAGGTGATTTCGCCCAGGGAGGTCGTCTTGGTGAAGCCTTCGATCGACGGATAGGCGGCCGCGAACACCGCGAGCCCGACGAAGATGCCGAGCG
Source organism: uncultured Enterobacteriaceae bacterium (assembly GCA_964552535.1). Taxonomy (GTDB): domain Bacteria; phylum Pseudomonadota; class Gammaproteobacteria; order Burkholderiales; family SG8-39; genus CAZKHE01. The sequence continues at coordinate 31,463 of CAZKHE010000027.1, forward strand.
CGTAGACGACGGCGTCCATCCGCCCGGTGGCCATGCCGACGACCGAGGTGCCCGGGCAGTAGCCACCCACCACGAAGCCCACGCCCAGCAACAGCCCGCCGACGACCTGCGGTACGAGGAAGGTCGGGACGAGGTAGATCTCCCCGAGATCGAGCCAGCCGACGCCGGACAGCAGCGCCAGCCCGAGCATCGCCGTCACGATCGCGGTGAACATCACCTTCAGCACCGCCATGTCGTAGAGGTAGAACTGCGCCGTCAGCTTGCGCGCGCTGCCGAAGCCGGCGCGCTCCAGGAAGAACCCGAATCCGAGGCCGAGCACGAGCGCCACGGCATAGCCGGCCTGTTCGGAAAGCAGCCCTTGCGGATCGAACGGAGCGCTCATCGCCAGAGCCTCCTGAAGGGATAGGCGACCGCGTAGCCGCCGACGAACACCGCGATCATGAACGCCCAGCTGCCCACATTGAGCAGCGCGCCGCCGGTGAGCGCCTGGCCGCTGGTGCAGCCGCTCGCGAGCTTGGCGCCGACGCCCATCAGGGCGCCACCGACGAACGCGAACGCAAGGCGCGCGCCGACGTCGATCCGCGGCCCGCGCTCGACAACGAACTCGGTGCGGCGCGCGAGCCAGCCCGACGCCGCCGCCCCGACCGCGCAGCCCAGCGTGAGGAACACCAGCCAGGCCGCGAGCGGAGCACCGTCGTTCCAGTAGCCCGCGTGCACCGGGTTGGACGTCACGTAGTCCATCGAGAAGAGCCCGAGGAACCACACGAGCAACGCCGAGAAGGTGCCGGTGGCGCCCAGCCCCCGGCCCATGACCACGAAGGCCGCGAGCAGCACCAGCCCGAGCCCGAACCCGGCGACGTAGGGATTCCACGGCGCCTCCGGGCGGCGCGCGTCGGTGCGCGCTCCTTCCCGGCCCAGCGATGCGACGGTGCTCATCACCCTCCTCCTCTTCCGTTCAGAGTCGCGGCGTCACCTTCATCTTCCCGTCCTTCGCGATCTCAATGTCCGCGTTGAGGAAGCGCACGTTGTAGCCCGCCTCCTTCAGCTTGTGGTAGGCCATCTCGGCACGCACCCCGGTCGCGCAGTGAGCGACGATCTTCTTGTCCTTCGGCAGCTCGCCCATGCGCTGGGCGAGTTCCTCGTCGGGGATGAGCACCGCGCCCTTGATCATGCCGGCGTTGGCCTCGTCCTGGTTGCGCACGTCGAGGATGATCGTGTCGGCCGGAATGGCTGCGGCGATCTTCTGGAACTCGTCCGCTGGCAGCGACCCGGGACGCGGCTTGGGCACGTACGCGACCTTGGTGAGGGCCGGCGTGCCGCTCTCGATGGCGTAGCCTGCACCCTGCCAGCCGACGAGGCCCTGCGAGACGACAAGCACGTTCTTCTGTCCCGCGCTCACCAGCGCCTGCGCGGCCTTCGCCGCCTCGGTTCCGCCCTTGCCGTCGTACACGAAGATCGGCGCCATCAGCTTCGGATCCGGGAACGCCTTGAGGTTGGCCTTCACCTTGTCCGCCGGCATCGACACCGCGCCCTTGATGTGGCCGCTGGTCGCGTCCTCGGGCGTGCGCACGTCGAGCAGCACGTGCGGGATGTCCTTGTCGATGTACGCTTCCTTGAGGAACGCGGGAGTCAGGACCGCGAAGCGCCTGGTCTGCCACTCCGGGATGCCTTCACGGTAGACCTTCAGGTTGGTGTAGCCCATCGCCTCGGCTCGCCGGAGCGACATCGGGCTCATCATGCAGGTGATGCCCTGGCAGTAGAAGACGACGAGCTTGTCCTTCTCCTTCGGCAGACGGTCGACGAACTTGTCGAACGTCGGGTAGGGCAGGTTGATCGAGGTCGGGATGTGTCCCTGCTGGAAGCGCGGCAGCGGACGCGAGTCGATGAGCACGTAGTTGCCCTTCTCCGGTCCCTGGTCCACCAGCTTCGCGACCTGGTCGAAGTTGACGAGCTTCTCGGGCGGGGTCTTGATCGGACCCTTGAACCGCACTTCGGTGGCGAACCTCTGGCCGTCCTTCTCCACCCAGGTCACCGTCATCTCGTGACCCTTCTTGATCTCGCGCAGGTGGTCGATCTTCTTCCGATCGCCCGCGTCGACGACCACGAGGTCCTTCGGGCTGAAGCGGAGGATCTCGGTGTGGGTGCCGAGATTGAGCTGCATCGACTGCGACTTGAACGCCACGTTGTCGAAGTACCCGGACACCTTGCCCGGCTCGGGCTTGTGGCAGCTCGTGCACACCTGCGGGATGCTGGGCTTCGCCCCCGCCGCAGGCGCAGCCGGGGCCTGCGCCTGCGCGGCGCCGGCAAAGGCCGCCATCACGGCGGCGGTCAGCATGGACGACGTTCTCATCTCGGGTTCCCTCTCTTCGATCGCTAGGTGAGGTAGTAGATGCGCGGCCTGGTGCCCTTCTCGGGCTTGAGCACGCGGTGCTTGTTGGCGGCGAGGAGCTGCTGCAGCTTGCCGTTCGCCTCGTCGAGATCGCCGAAGTGCATCGCGCGCGTGGGGCACACCGCCACGCAGGCGGGCTCCAGGCCCTGCTTCAGCCGGTGCACGCAGAACGTGCACTTGTTCGCGTAGCCGGTCTCGCGGTTCATGAAGCGCGCCTCGTACGGGCACGCCTTCACGCAGAGCCGGCACTTGATGCACTTCTCCTCGGTGATGGACACGAGCTTGCCGAAGTCCGACACGTGGCTGGCGCCGGTCGGGCACACCGGCACGCACGGCGGCTCGTCGCACATGTTGCAGCGCTCGGAGCGGATCTCGATGGCGACGTTCGGGAACGTCCCGCGCTCCTCGGTCACCACCCAGTCCCGCCGCTGGCCGAGGGGGACGTCGTTCTCGGTCTGGCACGCCACCACGCAGTCCATGCAGCCGACGCACCGGCGCGTGTCGATCACCATGCCGAAGCGGGCCATGGCTCAAGCCTCCTTCACGATGGAGACGAAGTTGGTGTGGATGCTCGTCCCGCCCATCACCGGGTCGATGCGGTAGCGCGTGTTGAGCTGCGCGGCGCTCGCGCCGCGGCGGTGCGCGCTGCGCAGCATCGGCGCCTCGACGCCGAAGCCGTGGACCATGTACAGGCAGTCCGGGCGGATGCGCTCCGTCGCCTTCACGCGGGTCACGCCGCTGGTCACGCCGTCCTGGTTGCGCAGGCGCACGAGCTGGCCGTGCTTGAGCCCCAGGCGCTTCGCCTCGCCGGCGTTCACCCAGACCTCGTTGTTGCCCATCAGGTCGCGCAGCAGCGGATTGGACTGCGTGCGCGTGAACGTGTGCATCGGCGCGCGGCCGGTGATGAGCCGGTAGCTGCCCTTGGGCGCTTCGTCCGGGCGCACGTACTTCGGCACCGGATCGAGCTTCGCATCCGCCAGCTGCTGCGACCAGAACTCCACCTTGCCCGAAGGCGTGTCGAACGAGATCTCCGCGCCGTCGGCGACGTAGTTCGGCTGCCGCGGACCGACGATCACGCCGTCCTTCTTCAGCTGCGGGTACGAGAGCCCGGCCTTGCCGATGCGGAACGCCAGGTACTCGTCCATGTCCTTGAACGGCATGCTCGCGCCGATGCCCAGCCGGTTGGCGAGCTCCTTCGCGATCCACCACCCGGGTTGGGACTCGTGCTGCGGCGGCACCACCGGCTGCCGGATCTGCACCGAGCCCTGCCGCCCCCACACCACGTTGAGCTCGTCGAGGCGCTCGAGGAAGGTGCACTCGGGCAGCACCACGTCGGCGTAGCCGGCGATCTCGCTCGGGACGGTATCGATCACCACGAGGAGATCGAGCTTGTCGATGGCGGCGAGCGTCTCCTTGCGGTTTGGCAGCGCCGACAGGAGGTTGGAGGAGTAGACCACCCAGCCCTTGATGGGATAGGGCTTGCCGCTGATGGTGGCGTCGCGGATGCCCTGCGAGAGTTCCTCCTCCGCGAAGGGATACTTCCTGCCCGGGTTGTCCACCTTGCCGCGCGTCGCCTTGGGATAGGCGGGCAGCGGATACGGCGGCACCTTGATGTTGTGGTTGACGTACACCCCGCCCTTCTGGCCCCAGTTGCCCATCAGCGCGTTGAGCAGCGCCATGCCGCGGCTGCGCTGCGAGTCGTCGCCATACCAGTTCGAGCGCCGGCCGGGATGCACGAGCGTCGCCGGCCGATGCTTCGCCATCTCCCGCGCCGAGTCCCGAATGAGCGCGGCGTCGAGCCCCGTCTCCCTGGCGGCCCACTCCGGCGTGGCATCGCGCAGATCGGCCGCGAACCGGTCGAAGCCCTCGCCGTGCTGCGCGACGAAGGCCTTGTCGTAGAGTTCCTCGGCGACGATCACGTGCATCCACGCGCGCAGGAGGGCGATGTCGGTGCCCGGCTTGATCGGCAGCCAGTACTTCGCCTTGCTCGCCGCCACCGACTGCCGCGGGTCCACCACGATCAGCGAGACGCCGGCGCCGAGCGCGTCGGCGAACTCCTGTACCTGGGTGTTGTGCATGTTCTCGCCGAGGTGCGAGCCCATCAGCACGAGGCAGCGGCTGTTCGCGATGTCCAGCGGCTCGGGCGAGCCGAGCCCGGCGCCGAAGGTGAGCGTGTAGCCCGCGTCGCGTGGCCCGCGGCACTGCGCGTACGACGGCGCCGTGACGTTGATCACGCCGTAGGACTTCAGGACGTGCTCGACGAACTTCACGCCGATGCCGTGCTTGAAGAGTGCGATCGATTCCGCCCCGTGCTGCGCCTTCACCGTCTTCATGCGCTCGGCGACGTAGTCGAGCGCCTCGCCCCAGGTCACCGCGATCCACTGCTCGGAGCCGCGCTTGCCGCGGCGGATGAGCGGCTTGCGCAGGCGGTCGGGGTCGTACACGGCGCCGACCGCCCCGGTCCCGCGGGTACACAGCCGGCCGCGGCTCACCAGGTCCTTCGGATTGCCCTCGAACTTCCAGAGCTTGCCGTCGCGCACGTGGCCGATGCCGCCGCAGCGCCAGAAGCACATCTCGCAGTAGGTGGGAATCTGCGCGTCGCCTTTGACTGCAGCGTCGGCTGCAAGCGCGAGCGGCATGCCGCCCGGAAGGTGCGCCGTCGCGGCGCCGAAGGTCGCTGCAGTGATCTGCAGGAATCGCCGGCGGGAGAGTCGTTCCATTGCCGATGCCTCGCTGGAAGCGCGTCGGGCGCGGCCATCGATCCAGTCAAGCTCGACGCCCTTCCATTACAGCCGAGCGCGGAATCGGTCTATTGATCTATATCAGCAAGCTCTAATGCGTATGAGCCGGATTGATGATGGAGGTCATCCGTTAATCGGATGGGGCTACTGCGTCGGCGTGATATCCGCCGCACGCCAGGCGTGCTGAAGCCGCTTCTGCACAAGGTCGGCATCCGCGACGCGGCCCTGTCCGCGCAACGCGGCGGCCAGTCCGGCGAGCGACCACCCGTTCTCCGGGTAGTGCGCGAGATCCTCGCGATACACGCGCGCCGCGTCGGCGTAGCGACGCGCCTTCAGCAGCGCGGCACCGAGCGCGTGGCGGGTGGGCGCGAGCCACAGGTGCGGCTCGTCGTAATCGAGCGCGTCCTCGATCGTCACCGCCTGCTGCAGCAGCGGAACCGCCTGCGCCGCGCGATCGTCCGCGAGCAGGATCTCGGCACGGAGCGTCAGCGCGGCGATCCGGGCCAGCCGCTCGGCAAGGTTGATGTTCTTGACCTTGGCGGCGGGGAGCCGCGGATCCGCGAGCGTGCGCTCCAGTGCAGCCAGCTCGCGCCGTGCGGCATCGAGGCGGCCGGTGCGGGCATACGCCGTCCCGCGCGCGAAATGCCAGACCGCGACCGGATACGGCAGGTCGGTGTCGGGCGGCGGCGTCTGCTTGAGGATCTCGTCCCATTTGCCGAACCGCACGCGCGCGTACAGCGGCAGGACCGCGTAGTGCTGGAGCGTGCCGGTGCCGTAGTCGCCGGGCTTGGGGCCGCACGCCGCCGGCCAGGTTGCGTCGGCCGCTTCGAGCGCGACGCGGCTGCGGCCCTCCATGGCCGCCGACGCCCACAGGAAGTGGTGGTTGTGCGCGACGTAGCCGACGCGATAGGCGCCCTGCGCGTCCACCTGCGCGAGGTAGCGTCGGTCCGCCTCGATCGACCGCTCGTTCGCGGCGGAGGCGCGCGCGTAGTCGCCGGTGCGCATGTAGATGTGCGCGGGCATGTGCAGCAGGTGTCCGGAACCGGGCGCCAGGTCCTCCAGACGGCGTGCCGCATCGAGCCCGCGCCGGGGCTCGGCCGAGGACTCGAAAAGGTGCACCCAGTAGTGGTTCGCGCCCGGATGATCCGGCGCCAGCCGCAACGCGCGCTCGAGGAGCGCGACGATCTCGGGCGTCCACGGCTGCGGCTTGCCCTCGTCCGTCCACCAGTCGTACGGATGCAGGTTGAGGAGGGCCTCCGCGGCGAGCATCGCGAGATCCGCGTCGCCCGGATGCCGCTTCGCGGCCGACCGCAGCAGCGCCGCGTAGCCCGCCTCGTCGAGGCGATCGGCGGTCGGATGCCGCGCCGCGAGGGCTTCGACCATCGCCCGGCGGGCGGGCGGCAGGCGCGCGGACAGCTTGCGGGCGCGCTGCGCGGCGTCCGCGACGGTCGCCGCGTCCTCGGGTGCCATGTCGGCGTTGATCGTAGGCCCCAGCGACCACGCGAGCCCCCACCAGCACAGCGCGCAGTCGGGATCGAGCCGCGTGGCGGCCTCGAACGAGCGCGCCGCCTCGCGCGGGTTGAAGCCGTACGCGAGCACCATGCCCTGGTCGGCGTAGCGCCGCGCCTCGGCGCGCGGCGAATCGGCGCCGAGCCGGTAGCTCCCCATGCCTTCGAAGAGCGGCGCCCGGGGCTGCGCCGCGGCGCCGTGGCCCAGCAGGACGAGCGCCGCGAGGAGCAGCGCGCGGACCGACATCACCCCGGGCCGGCGCGCAACCGGCTGCGCTCGATGGCCGCCTGCAGATCCCGGCGCTCCGGCGAGCCGTCGGGCAGGTGGGGCAGCAGCCGCTCCCAGAAGAACGCCGCCTGGGCGAAGTTGCCCGCCTCGTACTCCGCGCTGCCGGCCATCTCGAGAGCGCGCGGATGGTCGGACTTGATGGCAAGCGCCCGGTCGATGAGCGAGCGCGGCTTGCCGGCCAGCACGCCGCCCTGCGCCATGCCGACCGCGTCGGCGTATTCGCACCACACCATCGGATCGGCCGCGACCTTGGGCGACGCGGCGACGGCGCGCTCGAAGGCGGCAGCCGCTTCCTCGAAGCGATCGAGGGTCATGCGCGCCCGCCCGAGCAGCGCCCAGGCGCGCGCGTCCTTCGGCGCGGAGACGACGTGGGCCTCGAGCTGCGCGACGAAGGCTTCCATGTCGGCGCGCGTGCGGATCGGGCCGGAGGCGGCGAAGGAAGCGGCCTCCGGTGCCTCGACGGCGTCCGGATGGCCGACGAGCAGATAGAAGCCGAACGCGAGGACCGGCAACGACCCGGCCGTGGCGAACGCAGGCCAGCGCGGCGAGCGGCGGAATGTCGCGAGCGCTTCGCCGCCGCTCTCGGCAAGCAGCCGGCGGCGGATTTCGTCCGCCGCCTGCGCATGCTCGGCTGCGCCGAGCAGGCCCTGCCGCAGGTCGCGGTCGAGATCGGCGAGCTGGCCGCGATAGACCGCGGCATTGAGCGCAGCGCGCGAGGCCGCGTCGGCGGGCTTGACGCCGCGCGAGAACAAGGGCGCCGCCACGAAGGCGAACGCGACGCCCGCCATCGCCGCGGCGAGGAGCCAGAACGCGAGGCTGCCGGTCATGGCGGCATTATCCCTTGGCAAAAACGCGCTTCGCAAAGGAAAAGCGGGGCGCGAAGCCCCGCCTCCCGTGCCGCATCGGGACTACTTCGTCAGCGTCGCCAGCGGCGAGGGCGCGACCGGGAAGGCCGAGCTCTTCGCCGGCGGGGCCGCCGCCGGCTGGGCGGCGCCCTGGCTCGCCAGCTCCTTGCGGCGCGCCGCCATCGCGTCGTCGAGGATCTTGATGCCTTCCTGGGACGCGACCATGCCCTTGTTGATCGACTCCGTGGCCAGATCCGGGTTGTGGAAGTGGCCGCCGTTGGAGGCCGTCCACCATTCCCAGTGGATGTGCGCCTCGAAGTGCTTCTCGCGCACCTGGTTCAGCGTGGCTTCGGCGACGCCGAGGTTCTTCGCCTCCTCGAACTTGTCGATCATGCGCGTCAGCCAGAACTCGGCCTTGCGGAGCTTGCCCTGGTAGCGGTTCTTCAGCGAGTCCATCACGTAGATCGCCTGCTGCTGCGTCCACTGGCTGTGGCATTGCAGGCAGGTTTCCTTGACGTAATGGCGCGGGCTGGTCTGCCAGTGCGAGGTGAAGGTCTTGCCGGTCTTGGGATCCTTCATCTTCGGCATGTGGCACGAGGAGCACTCGACGCCCGCCTTCTGGTGCTTGCTCTGGTAGTAGTTCTCCACGTCCGGGTGCTGCGCCTTCCACAGCAGCGCGCCGGTGATGCCGTGGCGGAAGTCGCGGAACTTGAGATCGGTGTAGTGCTTGCCGATGTCGTTCACGCCCTTGAACGGGAAGTGGTTCGCGCGCTGGTCCGCCATGCCCACCGGCTGGCCGGTGGTCGGATCGGTGCCCGGGTTGCAGTTGTACTCCACGTGGCACTGGCCGCACTGCAGGTTGGTGTCGTAGCGGTCGAGGATGCCGACCTTGCGGGTGTAGCCGCGCACGCCCATGTCCTTGACGTCCACCTTGCCGGCGCGCGGATCCTGGTGCCAGAGCGTGTCCTTCTCCGGCCGCGTCACCGCCTGGATCAGCGCGTCGCGGATGACGCGCGGCTTGGTCGAGTGCGGGTCGTGGCAGAAGAAGCAGTTCAGCGAGTGGTTGGTGTCCTTCACGAAGTCCACCACCTTCGAGGTGCGGCTCCACTTCGCCCCCGGGACCGGATCGCCCATGTAGGCCCAGTCGAGGATGTGGTCCGCGCTCTTGCACGACATGCAGACCGGGTTCGCGGCCGCGGCCGTGCCCGGCTTGAATGCCTTGTGGTCCTGGCCCGGGAACTGGTCCTCGAGGACGTCCCAGATCCTGAAGTTGCCGCCGGGCTTGGCGAGGAACTGCCAGCCTTCCTTGTTGACGAAGCGCCCGCCGAAGGCGCGATCGACGACGACCTGGTCGTACAGCGCGAAGGCGTGCGAGCGCGGCTCGCCGTGCTCGCGCGTGAAGCCGTGCGGCATCATCAGCTTGTCCCAGGAGGGATTCGGCGCCGGCCCCTTGTACTGCGACTTCTCGTTGCGCGCGGTCTTCTCCCAGTTCATCTGGTACATCGTCTGGAACTGGGGCTGATGGCACTTGCCGCAGGCGGCCGGATCGGTGATCGTCGCCGGGCGGGCCTTGAAGTCCTGCAGGTGCTTGTGGATGCCGGTGTGGCAGGACTCGCACGCGACGTTCTGATGCTTGCTGCCCGCGTGGAACTCCTTGATCGGCGCGTGGCAGCCGTAGCATGCATCGGCCTTCACCGCCGGCGCGGCGGCACTCTTCGCCGCCGGCTTCGCGGCAGGCTTCGGCGCAGCCGTCTGCGCGTGGGCGGCCAAGGACAGAGTCATGGCCGCGAACAACGACGCGCACGCAGCGAGCATGCGCGCCCCCAGGTTCTTCTTCATCTTCCCCCCTACAGGACGCAGTCGGACGCGCGCGGATTGTAGGGAGTGTCAATTTCGCCTGTCGATTATCCGGTTGGCGATACGCTATCCGCCGACCGGATAATGGCCGGCCGATCGGCGCCCGGTGTCCAGGACATCGGCATCATCGCGGCGCCGGAGCGGGCTGCTGCTGCGCATCGGGCGTCGAGCGCGCCTGGCTGCCGGTCCGCTTGGACGCCATCGCGTCCTCCAGGATCTTGAGCCCCTCCTGGGAGATCGCGATCGACTTGTTGAGGGACGCGACGGCTTCATCGGGATTGTGGAAATGCGCGCCGTTCGAGGCGGTCCACCACTCCCAGTTGATCTGCGCCTCGTAGTGCTTCTCGCGCACCTGGTTCAGGATCGACTCGTCCACCTGCAGCGCGCGGGCCTGGTCGAACTGGTCGACCATGCGCGTCAGCCAGAACTCCGCCTTGCGCAGCTTGCCCTGGAAGCGGTTCTTGAGCGAGTCGAGCACGTAGACGACCTGCTGCTGGCTCCAGTCCCGGTGGCACTGCAGGCAGGTTTCCTTCACGTAATGCCGCGGGCTCGTCTGCCAATGCGAGGTGAAGGTGCGTCCGGTCTTCGGATCCTTCATCTTCGGCATGTGGCAGGACGAGCACTCGACGCCGGCCTTCTGGTGCTTGGTCTGGTAGTAGTTCTCGACGTCCGGGTGCTGGCCCTTCCACAGCAGCGCCCCGGTGATGCCGTGCCGGAAGTCGCGGAACTTGAGATCGTTGTAATGCTTGGCGATGTCCTCGACCTTCTTGAACGGGAAGTGGTTGGCGCGGCGGTCGGCCATGGTCACCGGCTTGCCGGTGGTCGGATCGGTGCCCGGGTTGCAGTTGTACTCGACGTGGCACTGGCCGCACTGCAGGTTGTTGTCGTAGCGGTCGAGGGTGGCGATCTTGCGCGTGTAGCCGCGCAGGCCCATGTCCTTCACCTCGATCTTCCCGGCGCGCGGGTCCTCGTGCCAGAGCGTGTCCTTCTCGGGACGGGTCAGCGCATCGATGAGGCCGTCGCGCACGATTCGCGGCTTCGCCGAGTGCGGGTCGTGGCAGAAGAAGCAGTTCACCGAGTGGTTGACGGCCTTCACCATGTCGACCACGCGCGAGGTGCGGCTCCACTTCGCGCCGGGGACCGGGTCGCCCATGTAGGCCCAGTCGAGGATGTGGTCCTGCGTCTTGCACGACAGGCACACCGGATTGCCGGCGGCCGCCGTGCCGGCCCGCAGCGGCGGGTTGTCCTGTCCGGCGAAGCGATCCTCCAGCACGTCCCACAGCTTGAAGTTGCCGGCCGGTCGCGCGAGGCTCTGCCAGCCGGTCTTGGGACTGAAGCGGCCGCCGAACGCGCGGTCGACGACGAGCTGGTCGTACAGCGCGAAGGCGTGCGAGCGCGGCTCGTTGTGCTCGCGGGTGAAGCCGTGCGGCATCATCAGCATCTCCCAGGCGGGGCCCGGCGCGGTGCCCTTCATCTGGGACTTCTCGTTCATCGCCGTCTTCTCCCAGTTCATCTTGTACATGCTGTCGTACTGGGGCTGATGGCACTTGCCGCAGACCGCCGGGTCGGTCAGCGTGGCCGGGCGGGCCTTGAAGTCCTGCAGGTGCTTGTCGAGGCCTTCGTGGCAGGAGCCGCAAGCGATGTTCTGGTGCTTGCTGCCGGCGTGGAAGTCCTTGATCGGCGCGTGGCAGCCATAGCAGGCATCGGCGGCGGGGCCGGCCGCTGGCTTGGCGGCGGGGGGCTTCGAAGGGGGTGGCGTGGTCTGCGCGTAAACGAGGCCGAAGAAGCCGAGCAGCGCGAGCGCGACGAGGGCGCATCGCGCCCGGAGAATGTTCTTCATTGACCGACTCCCGAGCAAGACATGCGGACGCGTCGCAACGCGCCTGCAAGCTCGGGGCCAGATCGCACGCCCGCGGCGCGGGCGTGCGCTGCGTCAGGGCACGGCCTTGTCGATGACGACCGCCACCCCGCTCGCGCCCACCTTCACCGGCGCGGAGAGCCCTTCGAGGTCGCCGCTCTGCGGCGTGGCGGTGCCGTTGCGGGACACGCGGGCGCCGACCACCACGTCGTTGAAGGTCGAGAGCCTGCTCGCCGGGGACATGGCCAGCGAATCGTCGAGGGAGAAAGTAACCGGCAGATCCTTCACCTGCCTGCGCAGAATCGCCAAGGGCATCCTCGAGCCCTCGGCGGGCCGGGCGAAGATGAAGACAACGTCGTCCGGACGCGCCTGCGCCGAGAGCGCGGGGCTGAGCGTGACCGTGCCGGCCACGCGCCCGGCCGCACCCCCGGGTGCGGGTGCGGGCGCGGTCGCCGCAGCCGCGGGCGCAGGCGAAGCCGCCTTCGCGGCGGCCGTCGGCGCGCCAGGCTGCAGACCGCCGAGCTGGCGCGCCTCGGCGATGCTCTCGTCGATCGACTTGGCGATGTCGGAGTCCGGAGGCACGCTGCCGCGCATCTTCTCCCAGTAGCCCACCGCCGCCTTGTAGTCCTTGCGATCGAACGCCTCGGTCCCCGCCATCGCCAGCGCCTTCCAGTGCGTCGGGTCCACCTTCAGCGCGCGCTGCACGAGCTCGAGCGGCTTGCCGGCGATCTTGCGGCCCTGCGCCATCGCGAGGGAGTCGGCGTAGTCGGCCAGCACGTCGGCGTCGTCGGGCACGAGCGCGGCGAGCTTCCCGTAGGCGTCCGCGGCCTCGGGGAAGCGCTGCATCACGTAATAGGTGCGCGCGAGGATCGCCCAGCCCTGCGGATCGGCGGGATTCTGCTTCATGCGCTCGGCGAGCTTCGCCACCATCTGCTCGACCTCTTCCTGGGTCAGCGAGTGGTCGCCGCCGGTGGCCGGATGGCCCGCCGGCAGACCGGCGGTGGCCTGCGGCGAGAACGCATCGCGGCTGCCGAGCTGCAGATAGAGGAGCGCCGCGGCCACCGGAATCACGAACGCCAGCGCGATCGCCGTGCGCGCCCCGCCGGCGCTCTTCACCGCCGGCGCACCGTCCGCGCCTCGGCCTTCCTCGAGCACGCGCCGCTCGAGCTCGGCGCGCGACTCGCGATGCTGCTCGGACGTCAGCGTGCCGGCCGCCAGATCGGAATCGAGCTCGGCAATCTGGTCGCGCAGGATCGCGACGTTCGAGCTCTCGCGATGCACGTCGGCGTCCCGATGGCGGCCGAGCAGCGGACGCAGCAGCCATGCGAGGCCTGCCGCGACCAGGACCGCGGCGACGATGGCGAAGACGGTCAAGATGCTTCCCTCGCGCGCGCTTCGGCGAGCAGGCGCTCGGCCTCGCGGCGTTCCTCTTCGGTGAGCGGGCGCTCCTCCTCGCGGGCGCGGCGCGCGCGGAGGATGCGCCACAGGATCCCCACGCCCAGCAGCGCGAGGATCGCGGGCCCGAGCCACAGGAGCAGGGTCGTGGCCTTCACCGGCGGCCGGTACAGCACGAAGTCGCCGTAGCGCGCCACCATGAAATCGATGATCTCGCGGTCGCTGCGGCCGGCCTTGATCTGTTCGTCGATCTGGTTGCGCAGGTCCACCGCCAGCTCCGCGTTGGACTCGGCGATGGACTGGTTCTGGCACACCAGGCAGCGCAGCTCGGCGGCGAGCGCGACGGCGCGCTTGTGCGCGACTGGATCGAGCGCCGTCGGCGCCGCCCCCTTGTCCTGCGCATGCGCCGCGCCGCAGAGCGCGAACAGCGCGGCGATGAGCACCACCCAGCGGCGCATCACGACTGCTTCTCCAGCTCGCGGATCAGGGGCAGGATCTTCTGCTCCAGGACCGCGGGCGTCACCGGGCCGATCTGCTTGAAGCGGATCACGCCCTGCTTGTCGATCAAGAAGGTTTCGGGCACGCCGTACACGCCGAAATCGATGCCGACCCGGCCGTCGCGGTCCATGACCGACAGCAGGTACGGGTCGCCGAACTGCTTGAGCCACGCGCGCCCCTCGTCCGGCTTGTCCTTATAGTTCAGCCCGACGATGGGGACGATCTTCTTCTTCGCCAGTTCCACCAGCACGGGATGCTCCTCGCGGCACGCCACGCACCACGACGCCCAGACGTTGAGCAGCCAGACCTTGCCCGCCATGTCCTTGTGGCTGAACGCGGCGTCGGGCCTGTGGAGCTGCGCGAGCTCGAACGCCGGCGCGCTCTTGCCGACCAGCGGCGAGGGCACCTCGCGCGGGTTGAGCCCGAGCCCCACGAACAGGAACACGAGCAGGATCGCGAAGACCGCGAGCGGGATGACGAACTTGTTCATCGGTGCGCGCGCCCGCCCATCACGCGGCGCGCGCCGCAGCCGGGACCTCTTCCCGGCGCGAGGCGAAGCGGTAGCGGCGGTCCGAAATGGCGAGCAGCCCGCCCAGCGCCATCAGGAACGAGCCGCCCCAGATCCAGGTGACGAAGGGCTTCGAGTACACGCGCACGCTCCACGCGCCGTTGTCCACCGGCTCGCCGAGGGACACGTAGATGTCGCCGAAGATGCCGGAGTCGATCGCGGCCTCGGTCATCGGCATCTGCTGCGCGTTGTACACCCGCTTCTCCGGGTGCAGCACCTCGAACGGCTTGCCGTCGCGCAGCACGGTCACGTCGCCGCGCGCGCCGCGGTAGTTCGGCCCGACGACGTCGCGCGCGCCGTCGAAGCGGAAGGTGTAGCGCCCGACGCTGACGGTGTCGCCCACGTCCATGCGCACGTCCCGCTCGGTCTCGTAACCCTTGACCGCGGTCACGCCGACGATGAACACGCCCACGCCGAGGTGGGCGATGATCATGCCCCAGTACCCGCGCGGCTGGGCCGCGAGCTTCGCGCCGAGATGGCCCTGGAAGTTGCGGATGCGCTCCTTCACGCTCACGAACGACGCGGCGAACACC
>CAZKHE010000028.1:0-45213 GCA_964552535.1 uncultured Enterobacteriaceae bacterium
TCGGTCACGCGCCCATCATCGCCCCCGCCATCGCGCGGGTGAAGTGCGCGTTCGGCCCGTGGTTCTACGTGGCCCCGGTGGCGCTCTACGCGTCGCTGGCGGTGCGCTTCGTCTCCGGTTTCGCCAACCCGGGCGCGCGCGCCGTCGGCGGCGTGCTCAACGTCGTCGCGCTCGCGGTCTTCGCCGCGACCATGGCCCGCGCCATCCAGGTCGGCTTCCGCGTCTTCCGCCGCCCGCAGCGTCCGCCGCCCGGCTACGTCCCCGATCACCCCTCTCGCCATCGTCCGTCATGACCCAGTTCCTGCAGATCGAGTTGCCGAGCGCCAAGCCGCCGGCCGACACCAGCCTCCCGCTTCTGCGGCTCGGCTTCCGGCCCTTCTACCTGCTGGCGGCGAGCTTCGCCGCGCTCTCGGTGCTGCTGTGGGCCGCGCAATACGCCGGGTTCATGGAGCGCGCGTACCTCGCCGGACCGATGGCGCACGCGCACGAGATGCTCTTCGGCTTCACCAACGCGGTGATCGTCGGGTTCCTCTTCACCGCTGTCGGCAATTGGACCGGACGTCCCACGCCCACCGGCCTCGCGCTCGCGGCGATCGCGGCGCTGTGGGTGGCCGGGCGCGTGCTGGTGGTCACCCCCTACGGCTGGGCGGCGGCGGCCGTCAACGTCGCGTTCCCGATCGCCGCGGCCGTCGGCATCGGCATTCCGCTGTGGCAGAGCCGGAACACGCGCAACTACTTCTTCGTCGCGCTGCTGCTCGTGATGGCGCTTGCCGTCGCGGGCGTGCATCTGGCGCAGCTCGGCGTGGTCGAGCTGCCCGGCTGGGTGGGCATCCGCATCGCGCTCGACGTCGTGCTCCTCATCATGGCGGTGATGGGCGGCCGCGTGATCCCCATGTTCACCAACAACGGCATGCGGATGACCAAGGGGGCCCCGCCCACCAACGCGCGTCGCAACGACTACGTCGAGCAGTTCGCCGTCGGCAGCCTGATCGCGCTGCTGGTCGCCGACCTGGTGCAGTTCCCGACGGCAGCGACGATCGCGCTCCTCGGCCTCGCCGCCATCGCCCACGGCGTGCGCATGGCGCTGTGGGAGCCCTGGAAGACCGGCCGCAATCCGCTGGTGTGGGTGCTGCACGTCGCCTATGCGTGGATCGTGGTCCACCTTGCGTTGCGCGCGCTCGGCCTCGCCGCGCTCGTGCCGCCGACCGTCGCCACGCACGCGCTCACCATCGGCGCCATCGGCGGACTCACCCTCGGCATGATGACGCGCACCGCGCGGGGCCACACGGGCCGCCCGCTGCAGGCGGATCGATGGGAAGTCGCCGCCTACGTGCTGGTGATCGTCGCGGCGGTCGTGCGCGTCTTCGGTCCGCTGGTGGTCCCCGAAGCGTATCTGTGGACGGTCGAGCTCTCCGCACTGCTCTGGTCCGCGGGGTTCGGCATCTACGCGGTGCGCTACTGGCCGGTGCTGACGCGTCCGCGCCTCGATGGCAGACCGGGATAGCTTTTGCTCGCCGCAGACCGCGTCAAGCCCGATAATGGCGGGATGCTCTGGGAACTCGTTTACAACAGCATCGCTTACCCTGCCGCGCCGTCCGACGACGCGCTGGCGCATCTCGTGGACGCTGCGCGCGCCAGGAACCGACAACTCGGCATCACCGGGGTGCTCCTGCACCACAACGGTGAATACGTGCAATTGCTCGAAGGCGAGCGCGAGGTGGTGGAGACGCTCTTCCGCGCTCGCATCGCGCGCGACCCGCGCCATCGCGGCGTGACCGTGTGCTGGGAGCAGGCCATCGCGGTGCGCGGCTTCGAGGACTGGAGCATGGGCCTGTGCTGCGGTTCGGCGCTCGCCGAGATTGCGGGCGTCGAGGACGCCGAGTCGGCCAGCTGCCTCCAGTCGCTGGACTTCTCCGGGCCCGGCAGCGAGGGCCGGAAGGTCCTGCTGTCCATCTACGCCGCGATCCGCGCCGGGGCTTGACCGGAGCCGATGGAGCTCCGGCACCTCCGGTACTTCCTCGCGATCTGGGACGCGAAGGGCTTTTCGCAGGCGGCGGCGCGGCTGCACGTGACGCAGCCCACGCTGTCGCACCAGGTGCGACAGCTGGAAGACCAGGTCGGCTCGCCGCTCCTCGTGCGCTCGGGGCGCCAGATCGCGCTGACCGCCGCGGGAGAGGTCTTCCTGGAGTACGCACGACGGGCGGTCGCCGAAGCCGAGCAGGGCATCGCCGCGATCGCCGAGCTGGAGGGCCTGGTGCGCGGCCGATTGCGCATCGCCGTCTTCCACTCGTATTCCAACTCGCGGCTGCCCGGCGTGCTCGCCGATTTCTGCTCGCGGTACCCCGACGTGCACGTCGTGGTGCGACAGGTCTCGCGCGATGCGATCGAGGAGGGCCTCCTGAAAGGCGAGCTCGACCTCGCGGTGGCCTACTCCGATTTCGACGCCGAGCACCTGCAGGCCGAGAAGCTCTTCGACGAGCCGCTGGTCCTGGCCGTGCCCGGCGCCCATCCGCTCGCCCGCCGCCGGACGCTGCCCTTCTCGAAGCTCGCCGACGTCCCGCTCGCGCTGCTCACCCAGGAGTACGGCGCGCGCCGATTCCTCGACCAGATCTTCGCGCAACGCGGCGTGCGCGCGCGCATCGTGCTGGAGATCGACGGCGTGGACCCGATCCTCGCCACCATCCGGCACAGCGGCCTCGCTACCGTGCTGTCCGCCGGCGCCGTCTCCGGTGCGCCCGGGCTGCGCTGCATCGATCTCACCGACCCCACGCCGCGGCGCACCGCGTCGCTCCTCTGGCGACGCAAGGGGCGCCTGTCGCCGTCGGCGGCCCGGCTTTGCGACATGATCCGCCGCGCCTACGCGCCGTCGTGAACGTCGCCTGCCATAGACGGGATCGATTGTTCACATAGAACCAAATCACTTGCTCTATAGCGAGCCCGGGCTTACCGTGGGACGGATCGTCCGCGGCGGCTCGTCGGCGGCCGGCATCTCTTTCGCGCGGCGCCCTAGGCGCCGCGCCCGCAACCTTCCATCGCTTCCTCCACGGAGAACACCATGCAGAAGGTCGTTTGGGGTATCGCAGCGCTCGTCTTCTCGGCCGTGCTGTCGCTCGGACCGGGCATCGCCCAGGCCCAGGCGTGGCCGAACAAGCCGATCAGGATGATCATCCCGTTCCCGCCCGGCGGCGTGTCGGACGTGATGGGCCGCTTCTGGGCCGCCAAGCTCTCCAACGTCCTGGGCCAGCAAATCGTGGTCGAGAACCGTCCGGGCGCGGGCACGACCATCGCGGCCGACCTCGTCGCCAAGGCGCCGGCCGACGGCTACACGCTCTACTTCGCCGACATCACCACCCACGCGATCAACGCGACGCTCTACAAGAAGCTGCCGTTCGACAGCGTCAAGGACTTCACGCCGGTCGCGCTCGTCGCCTCGACGCCGCTCCTGTTCGTCGTGCCGTCGTCGGTGCAGGCGAACTCGCTCAAGGACTTCATCGCCCTGGCGAAGAGCAAGCCCGGGCAGCTCAACTACGCCTCGTCGGGCAACGGGACCATCCTGCACCTCTCGGGCGAGACGTTGAAGTCGGCGGCCGGCATCGACATGGTGCACGTCCCCTACAAGGGCAGCGCCCCGGCCGTCATGGCGACGCTCGCGGGCGAGACCACGGCGACCTTCTCGACCATGCCGGCAGCGCTGCCGCACGTCCGCTCGGGCAAGATGCGCGCGCTCGGCGTGACGAGCTCCAAGCGCAATCCGGCGCTGCCCGACGTGCCCACGATGAGCGAGACGCTCCCGGGCTTCCAGATCCTGCTCTATTCCGGAATCCTCGCGCCCGCCGGCACACCCGACGAGATCGTGAAGCGGATCAATGCCGAGATCAGCAAGGGCCTCAAGGAACCCGAAACGCTGAAGACCTACGCCGACATCGGCGCGGACCCGGTCGACATGTCGCCGGCGCAGTTCGGCGCGCACCTGCGCAAGGAAATCGACACGCTCGGCGACTCCGTCCGCCGGTCCGGCGCCACCATCGACTGACCGCCGCCCACGCAGAGGACATCCCATGGCGAATCTCGACATCGCGGGACTGGCCGTCGCCCCCGGGCAGTCCGCGCAGACCATGCTGCACGTCACTCGCACGCTCCGCGGCGACGTGGCGGTGCCGGTGCACGTGATCCACGGCGCCCGGCCGGGTCCGGTGTTCGCGATGCTGTGCAACGTGCATGGCGACGAAGCCATGCCCTTCCTCGCGGCGCTGGAGCTGAAGCGCAGCCTCGACCCGCAGGCCCTGCGCGGCGCGCTCGTCATCCTGCCGGTCTGCAATCCGCTCGCCTTCTCCGACTTCCGCCGGGAGAGCGCCGAGCAGCGCGAGAACACGGACCTCCATCGCTGCTTCCCGGGCAACGCCCGCGGGTCGGTCACCGAGATGGTCGCGCGCACGCTCACGGACCAGGTGCTGGACCGCGTCGACGCCCTGTGCGACCTGCACTCGGGCGGCCAGGGCGGACGCATCCACATGCGCGCCGATCTCAACGAGGACGCGCAGGGCACGGTGCGCGACCGCAGCTTCGACCTGTGCCGCGTCTTCGGCACCGGCGTCGTGCACGTGAACTTCCTGCCGCCGTCCACCGCGGTGGGCTATCTCAATTCGCGCGGCAAGCCGGCCGCGGGCGTGGAGATCGGCGGCACCTACATGTCCGGCCCCATGACCGATGCGTTCGTCGCGACGGCGGTGCGCGGGCTCCGGAACCAGATGAAGCTCCTCGGCATGCTGGACGGCGCGCCCGAGCTGCCGGCGAAGCAGTTCATGTTCACGCGCAAGGAACGCAAGGAAGCCAACCCGACGCGCGGCGGCTACGTCGTCTCCTACGCCAACCGCGCCGAGGACCTGGGCCGGCGCGTCAGGAAGGGCGAGAAGCTCGGCGCGGTCATCGATCCGTACACGCTCGAGGAGACCGAGTCGCTGGACGCGCCCTGCGACGGCATCCTCTTCTTCAGCCGGATGTCGGGCCCCGCCGAAGCCGGCGCGAAGGGCTACGCCATCGCCGACGCGGCGGGGCTGAAGGAGATCTGATGACGGCACCGGCGCGCTATCCGGCCGACGCCCTCGCCCGGTTCTGCGCTGCCGCGCTCGTCGAGCTGGGCGTCGCCAGGCCGGACGCCGCGCTCGTGGCGGACTGCCTCGTCTCCGCCAACCTCGACGGCGTGGACACCCACGGCGTCGCCCGGCTGCCCACGTACCTGCGCCGCATCGCGCAGGGCGCCATCAATGCACAGGCCGTGGTCCGCGAGGTGTCGTCGCACGGCGCGGTGTCCGTCCTCGACGGCGACAACGCGCTGGGCCCCGTCGCCGCGCTCGCCGGCATGCAGCGCGCGGCCGCGGCGGCGGCGACGCACGGCATCGGCTGCGCGAGCGTGCGCAACAGCAACCACTTCGCGCACGCCGCCTACTACTGCGAGTGGGCGGCGCAGCGCGGGCTGGTCGGCGTGTGCTCCTCCGGCGGGGAGCCGAACGTCGCGCCGTGGGGCGGCCGCAAGGCCTTCTTCACCAACAGCCCCGTCGCCGTCGCCGCACCGACGAGCACGGATCCCGTGGTGGTGGACTTCGCGACCAGCGTGAGCTCGCGCGGCAACATCATGCTCGCCAAGCTGATGGGGCAGTCCATTCCGGACAACTGGGCCGTGGACGCCGCCGGCAAGCCGACCACGGATCCGGCCGCCGCGCTCGCCGGCTCGGTGCTGCCGATGGGCGGCGCCAAGGGCTACGCGTTCATCGTCGCGCTCGAGATCCTCAACGGCGTGCTCGCCGGCGGCCCGTTCGCGCCGCACGTGGGGTCGCAGGCGGCGCAGGACGGCCGCGCCGCGGGCGTCCCGCACTTCTTCATGGCGCTCGACCCCGCTGCGTTCATGCCGCGCGAGACCTTCCTCGCACGCATGGACCGGCTCGTCGCCGAGACCCGGTCCGCAGAACGCAGCGATCCCGACGTCCCGATCCTCATTCCCGGCGAGCGGCGTCGGCGCATCGCCGCCGAGCGCCGCGCGGACGGGATCCCCCTGCCCGAACAGGTGCTCGCCGACCTGCGCGTCGCGGCCGAGCGCTACACCCCGCAAGCGCGGAGGCTCCTATGACGGCTTTGCTCGGCTACCGCCGCGCCGACGGACGCGTCGGCATCCGGAACTTCGTCGCCATCATCGCGGCGACCGACGCCGCCAATCCCGTGGCGCGCCGCATCGCCGCGGCGGTCCCCGGCTGCGTGGCGATCACCCCGCTCTACGGCCGCGGGCAGCTCGGCGCCGATCTCGCGCTGTCGGTCTCCACCATGATCGGACTCGGCAGCCATCCCAACGTGTACGCGGCGCTCGTGGTCAGCCTGGAGCGCGTGGCCGGCCTGCGCGTGGGCGAAGCGATCGCCGCGAAGGGCACGCCGTGCGAGGTGATGGGCATCCAGGAGGAAGGCGGCACCCCGAAGCTGTACGCGCGCGCCGTCGCGCGCGTCACGCGCTGGGTGAACGAGAGCCGCGCGCTGCCGCGCGAGCCGATCGCGTGGTCCGAGCTCGTCGTCGGGCTGGAGTGCGGCGGCTCCGACACCACCTCCGGTCTCGTCGCGAACCCGGCCATCGGCCTCGTCACCGATCGGCTCGTCGATGCCGGCGGCACGGCCATCTTCTCCGAGCCGGTCGAGTGCCTCGGCGGCGAGGAGGCGCTGGCCGCGCGCGCGTTCGACGCGACCGTGCAGCGTCGCATCGCCGAGACCATCCGCAAGTACGAGCTGATCGCCGAGCGCGCCGGCGTGGACCTCAACAAGACCAACCCCGCGCCGGACAACATCCGCGGCGGCCTCACCACCATCGAGGAGAAGTCGCTGGGCTCCATCTGCAAGTCGGGGACGCGGCCGCTGCGCGGCGTGCTCGGCTACGGCGAAGCCGCGCCCGGGCCCGGCCTCTATCTCATGGATGCGCCGGCACCGGCGACGGAGAACCTGACCGCGCTAGCCGCGGGCGGCTGTCAGCTCATCCTCTTCGCCACCGGCGTGGGCAACTCGATCGGCAACCCGGTGAGCCCGACGGTGAAGATCTGCGGCAATCCGCTCACCTGCGAGACCTTCCGCCCGCACATCGACGTGGACCTCTCCGAGGTGATCACCGCCGGCCTCGGCCTCGACGTGGCCGCCGCGCGAGTGGAGGATTTCCTCGTGCAGGCCGTGAACGGCCGCACCACCTGCTGCGAGGAGCTCGGCGAGACGGAGATCGCCATCAGCCGGATCGGAGAGTCGGTGTGAGCGCGCCCGCGCCCAAGGTGTGGCTGATCCACGCGGAAGACAACGTCGGCACCGTCGTCGGTGCCGATCTCGCTGCGCCGGCCGAGCTCGCGATCATCGGCGCGCGCACCGGCCGCCTCGCCGTGCGCCAGCCGATTCCCCACGGCCACAAGGTGGCGCTCCGCGCGCTGCGCAAGGGCGCGGACGTCATCAAGTACGGCGTGCGGATCGGCCGGCTGACGGCGGACGTGGAAGCCGGAGAGCACGTGCACACGCAGAACGTGGAATCGCTGCGGGGGCGGGGGGACTTGCGGGGGGCATGAGCGACGCGCCCCCGCCCTGCCGCAACTCGATCCGAAGCGCGGCGGAAGCAGGCGCTAGTGCGTCAGCGTGACGACCGCCGGACCATCGCGCCCAGCACTCCGAGCCCTGCCAGCAGCAGAGCGACGCTCCCCGGCTCTGGGATGGCGGCCACATCGCCTGACCGGACAGCCGTTGCATAGAGCTCAAACGTCTTTTCGTCAGCGTCCTGGCTGCCATCGCCGGTGATGAAGATCCAAGCGCTGTCAGGAAGCAGTCCGTATGTCGTGCCGGACCAGTAGTCGTTCTGCATGTTGGTGAACTGCGCAGTGTTCGAAAGACCGAAGCCCGGCTGGAGCGGCGGGCAAACGCCGGGAGCCCCGTCGTTCGGCGTGCAGATGCCCTTGTTGCCCAGGGTCACGTAGAACATGTGCCCGAACTCGGAAGCAGTGCCCCAGCCGACGCCGGTCTTCGCGGTCCCGAGGTCGGTGCTGCCGTTGTTGCTGAAGCCGTAATCGAACGTTCCGTCGCTCGGACTCACCGTGGGCAATCGCCAGTTGCCGAACCCGCCTACCGTCAGCGCGTTCGCCCAGGCGACAGCGTTGCTCCATGTCATCCTGCCGTCCGTCAGGCTGGACCCGTTGTCGAAGCTGCTGCCTGCACCCGCGTTCCAGTCCCGCAGCCAGGTGATGTCGAGCACCGTGTCGTAGAAGAACACGGCGTTCGGATCGTTCAGCGAGGCGAGCGCATTGCCGCCGATGTCGCGCGCCTTGAGCGTGGTCTCCCAGGTACCTTGGCTCGACACGGGCCCGGCCCCTGCGCTACCCGTCACGCCGAGCAGCCCCACCGCGAGCGCCAGCATGTGGCGCCGTACACCCAGCCCGTTCTTGCGCTGCATGATCTCCCCCAGTCGATTCGGCGAGGCACAGTGAAGGCGAACCGTTGCCCGTTCGGGCCGCCTCGCCCGTAAAAGGATGGCGGCTTCACCGCTACGCGTCCAGCTTCTCCCCGGAGCCGACACGAAATTTCACATTCGTGTCCGGACTGTGACAAAGCGACTTGGCTGGGAATCCAGGCGGCGCGTTGGCCGCGACGGGGCGTATCGGAAGGTCGTGCTCGGCCGGGAGTGTCGAACACCGTTCAGACCGCTGCCGCGAGCGCACCCTCCTTCGTCTCATCGGCCGACCGCGCGCATACGCATCTCCGCAGTCTTCATCGGGGGTGGGAATCGGTGCGGCATCCGAATTCTCCGATCGGCTGACACGACCGACCACTACGAACCCGACTCCCTCAATACCGCGCGAGTGAGCATCGAACCGCCGCCCGGCTGTGGCCTGACGGCGGAAGCGCATCGCGGGCTCGCGCGCCGGAGCACGCACCGTCACAGCACGCCGCGCTCGAAAACGGTGCGGCCCGTGCCGGCAGGAATGCCGCTTCCCCGGCGTTTCCAGTGACTTACGTACGGTGCGCCGCTCGGCACATTGTTTGCACACGAACCGTCCCGCACCGGCGCCGCCGGGACGAGACCAGGAGGGTCACCATGCAGCAGCGCATCGCAGCACTCCTCGCCGCCGCGGCGGTGATCGGGGCAGGGGGCGTTCACGCCCAGACGGTGAAGATCGGCGCGCCGCTCGCCTTGTCGGGTGGGCTGGCCGACGAAGGCAAGAAGCAGCAGGCAGCCTACGAGCTCTGGCTCGAGCGCGTCAACGCGGCCGGCGGCATCAACGTCGGCGGCAAGCGCATGAAGGTCGAGCTGATCACCTACGACTACCAGACCAACGAGCAGCGCGCGCAGAGCCTTGCCGAGAAGCTCATCGTCGACGACAAGGTCAACTTCCTGACCGCCCCGTTCGGCTCCGGCCACACCAAGGTTGTCGCCGGCGTCGCCGAGCGCTATGACGTTCCGATCATCGCGGTGGCATCCTCCGAGCCGGTCCACAATCAGGGCTACAAGAACCTGTTCGGGACGCTCGCGCCGTCGTCCGGCCTGATCGACGCGATGCTCGCGTACTTCCGGGAGAAGCAGCCCAACGCGAAGAAGATCGCGATCCTCGGCCGCGAGGACGTGTTCCCCAAGATCATGGCCACGTCCATGGCCGCCGCGGCGCCGAAGCACGGATTCACCGTCGCGTACTCGGAGACGTATCCGGTCGGCACGCTGGACCACGCCGCTGCGCTCACGTCCATCAAGGCCGCGGGTGCCGACTGGATCTACGTCACCGGCTACACGAAGGATCTCGTCCTGGTCAAGAAGCAGATGCAGGACCTCAAGCTCGACGCGCCGATCGTCACCATGATCACCGGTCCGGCGTACAAGGAGTTCGTCGACGGCCTCGGCCCCCTCGCGGAGAACGTGACCAGCACGACGTGGTGGCACTATTCGACGCCCTACAAGTCGGACGACGTCTTCGGCAGCACCGAGGCGTTCACCGAGGCGGTCCGCAAGAAGACCGGACAGGATCCCGACTACGTGCACGCATCTTCGGCCGCGGCGCTCGTGGTACTTCAGAAGGCCATCGAGAAGGCAGGGACGCTTGATCGCGAGAAGGTCCGCAAGGCGCTGACCGAACTCGACATCGTGACGTTCTACGGCCCGATCAAGTTCCGCCAGGACGGCATGAACTCGAACCGCAAGCTGCCAATCATCCAGGTGCAGGGCGGCAAGCCGGTGGTGCTCGCGCCCGCCGACATGCGGCAGGCCGACCTGCGAGTGAACCAGGTCCGCGTCGCCGGGCAGTAGGGCCGCCGCAATGCCGAAGATCCTCACCGACGCGCAGGTCGAGCAGTTCCGCGAGCGCGGCTATGTCCATCCCTTCCGCGCGATGAGCGCGGAAGCGGCCGCGGCGTGCCGTGCACGTTTGGAAGCGTATGAACGGCAGGTCGGCCACGATGCCAACCGTACGCTGAAGATCAAGGGACACCTCGCCTTCCCCTGGCTGGTGGAGGTCGGCCGCAATCCGGCGATCCTCGACGCGGTCGAGGATCTCATCGGACCCGACATCATGCTGTTCGGGGCGTCGATCTTCGCCAAGGACGGCCGCGATCCGCGGTACGTGTCGTGGCACCAGGACTCCGCATACTTCGGCCTGTCGCCGCACGACGAGGTGACGGCATGGGTCGCGTTCACGCCGGCCACCGAGGAGAACGGCTGCCTGCGAGTGATACCCGGGTCGCACCGCGGCCCGGACCGCAAGCACGTCGAAACCTTCGCCAAGGACAACATGCTGGCCAAGGGGCAGTCGCTCACCGACATCGACGAATCCCAGGCGGTCGCCATGCCGCTGGCGGCGGGCGAGTTCTCGCTGCACCACGAGCGGATCGCGCACGGCTCGTCGCCCAACCGGTCGCAGGACCGCCGCATCGGCTTCGCGTTCTTCTACATCCCCGCGCGCGTGGAGTCGACCATCGGCCGGCGGCGCGCGACGCTCGTGCGCGGCGTCGACCGTTACGGCCACTGGGATCCGGACGACCTGCCGCAGACCGACCTCGACCCGCGCTCGATGGCGCAACTGCGCGCCGCCTGGGGCGAATACAAGGATGGCGAAGTGAAGCAGGCCGCCGACATGTCGGCGCGCTGAACCCATGGAACGGCTGGCCTTCGGGTTTCCCACCGACAAGGAAGGCCTGCAGTTGCGTCTGGGCGTCGAGCGCGGGCTGTTCCGCGAGCAGGGCATCGACCTCGACATCCAGGTCGTCTTCGGCGGACCGGAGATCGCGGCGCGCTACAGCGACGGTCGCCTGAAGATCGGCGAGCTCGGTTCGCCGCCGGCCACGACCGCGCTGTCCAAAGGCGCGAACTTCACCATCGTCGCGAGCAGCGTGCGGCGCCAGGCGGTGCAGTACGTGGTCGCGTCGCCGCGGATCGGCGACTGGGCGGACCTGCGCGGGCAGACGGTCGCCGCCCTCTCCATCGGCAGCTGCAGCTACTGGTTCCTTCGCCAGGTGCTGCAGAGCCGCGGCCTCGATCCGGACCGCGACGTGCGGCTGGTCGGCCTCGGGGCGCGCTATCCGCAGGTGGTCGACCTCTTCGCATCCGGCGAACTCGCCGCCGCGGTGATCTCGGAACCCAACGTCTCCATCGGCGAGGACGCCGGCGTCTTCACCGTCCGGCAGGCGCTCACCGACGCCGCGTTCTGTCCGACGATGCAGTGGGGCGTCGTGGTCGCCAACAACGATTTCCTGGCCGAGCGGCCGGACCTCGTCCGCGCGGTGCTGCGCGGCTGTCGCGCGAGCTACCGTTGGTGCGAGGCGCATCCCGCCGACTGGATCGCGTTCGGCGCGAAGCACTTCGGCATCGACGCCGCGACCATGGCGCGCTCCATCGAACGCGAGCGCCCGGGTCTGCATGCCGACGGCGAGATCGAGCCCGACGCCCTGCAGCAGGCCATCGACCTGCAGCGCCGCCTGGGCGCGTTCGCGGTGCCGATGCGCGCGGCCGACATCCTCGACCTCAGCCACCTTCCCGGGAGAACCGCATGAAACGCCTGTTCCGCGCCTTGCTCGCGCTGCTGCTGCTCGCGACGTGCGCCGCGCATGCCGACACTTACCCGTCGAGGACGATCCGCATGATCGTCCCCGGCGCACCGGGAACGAGCCCCGACATCCTGGCCCGCACGCTCGCGCAGTACCTCTCGGCGCGCGTCGCCAGCAGGTACTGATCCTCAATCAGCCGGGCGGCGGCGGAAACATCGGCCACGGCGCCGCGGCCAAGGCCGCCCCCGACGGCTACACGCTGCTGGTGACCAGCGACCAGCTCTCGATCAACCAGTCGCTGTTCCGTGACCTGCCGTTCAGCGCCACGGACAGCTTCATTCCGGTGATCCAGGCGATCGTGTCGCCGCAGGTGCTGATCGTGCCGCGCGACTTCCCCGCGAAGGACGTCGCGGGCCTGCTCGACTATGCGCGCGCCAACCCGGGAAAGGTCAATTTCGCCTCGCCTCAGCTCGGGACCGTCGGACACCTGTCGGGCGAACTGCTCAAGTCGACGCAGAAGCTCGACATCGTGCACGTGCCCTTCCAGGGCGCTACCGCCGCGATCAAGGAGGTCGTGGCCGGACAGATCCAGATGCTCTTCGTGACGTTGCCGCCCGCGGTCGGACAGATCCAGGCGGGCACCGTGCGTGCGCTGGCGGTCAGCACGCCGACACGCTCGCCGACCATTCCGGCGGTTCCGACGATGAAGGAACTCGGGTTCCCCGAGTACGACTTCGGCGCATGGCAGGGCGTGTTCGCTCCGGCGGGTACGCCGCCGCAGATCGTCGCGAGGCTCAACGCCGAACTCAACGCCGTGCTGCGCGATCCCGAAGCGATCGGTGCGCTCACCAAGCTGGGTTTCCAGCCGGTCGGCGGGTCGTCCGAAGACTTCCGCAAGCTGGTCGTCGCCACCATCGACAAGTGGGGCCGCGTCGTCCGCGACGCGAAGCTCAAGCCGGAGTAGGGCGCGGGGGGGCCATTCGAGGATCGCCGAATCGCCAGGTGCCTCAGAGGCCGAGGTAGGCTTCCCTGACGCGTGCATCCTCGGCCAGGACCGAAGTCGGGCCGTGCATCGCCACGCGGCCGGTCTCGATGACGTACGCGGTCGACGCCAGCTCGAACGCCGTGAAGACGTCCTGCTCCACCAGCAGGATGGCAAGGCCGGCGCGATTGACGGCCTGCAGCGCCTCGGCGAGTCGTTCGACCGCGCGCGGCGCGAGGCCCAGCGACAGTTCGTCGATCAGCAGCAGGTCCGGCCGCGCCATCAGGCCGCGTCCGATGGCGCACATCTGCTGCTCGCCGCCGGACAGCGTCGTGGCGTCCTGTCGCTCGCGCTCCTTCAGGATCGGAAACGCCGCGTAGACCGCGTCGAGATCGCGCGCGATCTCCGCCCGGCTCGCGCTGCGCCGGTACGCGCCGAGCAGCAGGTTGTCGCGGACGGAGAGGCCTCGGAAGAGGCGCCGACCTTCCGGCACGTGGGCGATGCCGGCCTCCAGCACCGCGTCGGGCGCGGCGCGAGTCAGGTCGGTGCCGCGAAAGGTCACGCGGCCCTCGCGCGCCTTCACCATGCCGGAGACGGTCCGCAGCAGCGTCGTCTTTCCCGCGCCGTTGGACCCGACGATGCAGGTGATCTCGCCCGCGGGTACGACGAGGTCGATCCCCCACAGCACGCGCACGTCGCCGTAGCCGGCCACCAGCCCTTCGACCTTGAGCAGCGGCTCAACCATGAGCGGCGGCCGCCTTGTGGCGGGCGGCGAACTTGGCGCCCAGGTACGCTTCGATCACGCGCTCGTCGCGCACCACCGCCTGGGGATCGCCGCCCGCGATGAGCTCGCCGTGATGCAGCACCAGTACGCGGTCCGACAGCGACATCACCACCTTCATGAGGTGCTCGATCAGGATGATGGTCACTCCCCGCGCGGCGATGGCGCGGATCAGCGCCAGGGCGCCGTCGATCTCCGACGAGTTCAGCCCCGCGTTGACCTCATCGAGCAGCAGGAGCTTCGGACCCATCGCCAGACTCTTGGCGAGCTCCAGGCGCTTGCGTGAGGGCAACGTGAGGGATACGGCCGGGCGCTCGGCTTCGGCGGCGAGACCCACGAAGGCGAGATGCTCGCGCGCCGCCTGCGCGGCTTCGCGGCGGCTGGCCGCGCGGCCGGCGAAGAGCGCGCCCGCAGCGACGTTCTCCAGTACCGTCATCTGCGGGAACGGCTGCACGATCTGGAACGTTCGCGCGAGCCCGCGGCGCGCCGACTGGTAGGGCCGCTGCGCAGTGACGTCTTCGCCGCGGAAGCGTACCGTGCCGCCGCTGGCGCGATGCACGCCCGTGATGAGGTTCACGAGCGTCGTCTTGCCCGCGCCGTTGGGACCGATCAGCCCGACGATCTCGCCCTCGCGGGCGCTGAACGTCACGTTGCGAACGGCGTGCACGCCGCCGAAGCGCTTCGACAGCGCGTGGACCTCGAGCAGGTCGCTCACGTGCGCACCGGTCCGGGGCGGCGGTACGCGAGCTTCAGCAGTCCGCCCGGGAGGAAGAAGATCAGCAGCACGATGATCACGCCGAGGATCGCCTGGTGCCAGTCGAGGAAGCGCGCCCACACCGTCTCCTCGAGCAGCACGAATGCCGCGGCGCCGACCACCGGGCCGAGCACGGTACCCGCGCCGCCGAGCAGCGCCATCACCGGCACCTTCACCGTGAGCAGGATGGAGAACGCATCGACCGGAGCGATGTAGGCAACCCACGATGCGTACGCGGCGCCGACGGTGCCGCAGAACACTGCGGACAGGGTGAAGGCGGCGATCTTGCAGGCGTCCACGTTGATCCCGACCATGTCCGCGGCATCCTCGTTCTGCTGGATGCAGCGTAGTGCGAAACCGAGCCGCGTGCGGTCCACCACGACCGTGGCAACGAAGGCCGCGATCATCACGGCCAGCATGGTGTAGAGGAACACGCGTCCGACGAAGTCGGGGCCGCCGCGCAGGATGGCCACGTTCAGCCCTTCCCCGCCACCGGTCAGCGACGCCCAGGAGGATGCGACCAGCGCGAAGATCTCCACGAGCGCGATCGATGCGATGGCGAAGTAGTGGCCGCGCATCCGCAACACCGCCAGCCCGAGCAGCGCTGCCACCGCTGCAACGATTGCGCTCGCGCCGAGCCACGCCGCCACCATTGGTACGCCGGCGTTCTGCAGGAGCGCGCCGGCATAGCTGCCCAAACCGACAAAGGCAGCCGTGGCGAACGACGGGTAGCCCGCGTAGCCGCCGATGAAGTTCCACGACAGTGCAAGGGCGCCGTACATCGCGAGGAACGTCGCGAGCTTGACCACGTAGTTGCCTGCGAAGAAGGGGATCAGCGCGAGCCCGATGGCGTAGACCGCGAAGAGCACGACATTGCGCTTCATTCGTAGCCCTTCTTGCCCACCAGCCCCGTCGGCCGCACGATGAGCAGCACGATCATCACCAGGAAGCCCGCGAGCACCGCGTTCTGCGGCCCGAACCAGTGGCCGGCGTAGCTCTCGATCACCCCGAGCGCGAGCCCACCGACCAGTGCGCCGGGCACGGTGCCCAGGCCGCCGATGACGCATACGACGAACGCCTTGCCGAGCAGCAGCCCGGTCATGCTGGTGGAGATCGGGTAGACCACCGACAGCAGCGCGCCGCACGCGCCCGCCATGAGCGCGCCAATGCCGAAGGTCATGGCGTAGATGCGCTCGACCTTGATGCCGAGCAGCGTCGCAGCCTCTCGGTCCATGCGTACCGCCACGATCGCGCGGCCGGTGTTGGAGCTGCGCAGCACCAGGAACAGCAGGCCGGTGAGCGCAAGGGCCAGCGCCATCGCGGCGACGCGGTCCAGCGGCAGCACGACGCCGGCGAGGTCGACGCGGCCGAGGTCCATGGTCACGCGGCGCGGCGTGGCGGTGAACGCGACCGTCATCACGTTGTAGAGGATCAGTTCGAGACCGAAGGTCAGCGTCAGCGTCGTGAGGACCGGCTGCGCGACCACCCGGTTGATGATCCCGAGCTGCACCAGGAAGCCGGCGAGAAAGAGGATCAGCGCGACCGGCACGATGGCAATGAAGGGAGGCACTTGCCACGCCTGCCAGGCGAAGAATGCGAGCATCCCGCCCAGGACGATGAATGCCCCGTGCAGCATGTTGACCACGTTGAGCACGCCCCAGACGAGCGAGAAACCCACCGCCATGCACGCGTAGAGCGCGCCGAGCATCAGCCCGTTGGCGGTGACTTGACCGTAGAGCGCGAGCACCCCTTCCCCCTAGCCGCTCCCGCCCGCACCGGCGCGGACGGCCGATGCTCAGCGTACGAAGCAACGAGGGCCCTAGGCAATGCCCGTGCCACGGGTAGCAGATTGA
This sequence comes from uncultured Enterobacteriaceae bacterium, assembly GCA_964552535.1. Taxonomy (GTDB): domain Bacteria; phylum Pseudomonadota; class Gammaproteobacteria; order Burkholderiales; family SG8-39; genus CAZKHE01. The sequence goes on from CAZKHE010000028.1 coordinate 16,398, forward strand.
TTCGACGGAGGAAGCGACCCGGCACAGCGCGCGTAGCCGCACCAAGATGAAGCGGCGCGCACCACCACGGGCATGAGTCCGCGTCGCCCTGCGCGACGAGGAAGTCCGCTCTGGTGGCGTGAGAGGCTCAAGCCATTGCAGCGAGAGTTGATTGACGCGGCCGGCGCTAACGTCCCCATGGTGACGGGCCAGACGCGCCCAGTTCCCGTTCAGCGTCGCGTTCTTCGTTCTCCTTGCCGGATTCGTCCCGTACGCGATCCGGTCGCTCGGGGTATCGGCCGCCGCGGTCGGGGCGGTGCTCGAGTCCGCGTCCGGCCGGAAGACGTCGGCCGCTGCATCGCTTGAAAATCGATCATGCAGCCCGATGCGCGGCCGGGCGATCATCGGCGTGTCGGATCGGCCGCTCCGGGTACTCGGCAATGGACGACGCCATTCATCTGCAATCGCGTTGGTGCATCCCCGATGGCAGGCGGTGGAGATCCTGATGGCCTGGAGTCGGCTTCGTGCCCGTTCCGCCTCACCCCCTTACTCGCGCGTCCCCCTCCTGCCCTCCTCAGACGCGCGTCCAGCCCCCGACGTGTCGGGGGCTTTTTTTGCTGGATGAGCGCCCATCGGCCAGGCGCGCGTGAAGCGCTCGAGCTGGCGACCGTGAAGAAAGCGCTGCCGTGTAGCAGTCGCCGACTACGCGACTGTCAGCCGTCGCGCGTGCTCCAGCGCGTCCTCGAGGCGATCGTTCCCCCAGAACACCTCGCCGCCCACGACGAAGCTGGGTGCCCCGAAGAGCCCGAGTCGTCGAGCCTCTTCGGTCTGGTCGCGGAGCTGCTGCTTGGTGTCCGGCAGAGCGGCCCGGGCGAGCCAATCATCCGCTTCGCCGCCGACCAGATGCTGGAGAACGTCGCGGACGAGCGGCGGGTCGTCGATGAGGCGGTCTTCGCTGAACTCGGCCTTCATCACGGCCAGGCAGAAATCGGGAAGCCACGGCTCGCGCTCGCCGAGCAGCGCCACGCGCGACGGCAGCAAGGCCGATTGCGGAAAGCGGCTCGGACGTGAGAACGGCAGTCCGTACTTGCGGCACAGGCGAGCCATGTCCCGCCACATGTACTCGCCCTTGAGGGGATACACGTTGAACGGCGACGTCCCCCATCCGAAGTCGCGAAAGATGGGTCCGAGCAGGAACGGTCGCCAACGAACCTGCACGCCTGCCTGGGCCGCCAGGCCCGGCACACGGAAGACGCTGAGGTAGGAGTAGGTGCTGCCGAACTCGAACCAGAAGTCCATCATGGCCGCCTCCCGTTGACCCGGGTGCAAGGCGAACCGAGCCGGACGAGACAGCGTACCTCGATGCTCTGACGACGCGGTGCATCCGGTCCCGCGAGCGGGTTCTCGAACGCGCTGTGCGCGGTGAAGCGGGCGCGACCATCGAGCCGCGAGTCGTACGACTTGAACACGAGGACCTCCTCGGGAGTCATGCGAGGAAACCAGTACCAGCGCTGTCCGGCGCGGTGCCGCACGAGGTAGAACTCGCCCGTCCGCGACGCGTACTCCAGGTCGGTCGTGACCAGATCCTCGGGGGAGAACGTGCGCGCGTCGCCGAGCGCCAGAGGGGCGTCCTCCAGCGGACGCACCAGCGGCCGCCACAGGTTCAGGATGCAGTAGGCTTCCCCCGACGGCGGCTGCCTGCCGAACACTTCCAGGAACCGCCGCGGGCCCGATGCTTCCGTGTAGTCCACATGCACGCGGCCGACCGGGCCCAGGTCTCCGCTGGGCTGATCGCGGCCGAGGTCGAGCGGCCGACTCGCGGCGCCGCGGCGACGCACCGCGTGGTCGAACACAACGACCTCCTTGGCCGGAAGAAGCCGCCGCACGAGCGCCTCGATCTCCGGATAGTGGACCTCGCGCACGTGAGCGGCATCGCCCCACGCCGTGACTGCGCTGGACTGATGGATCAGCTGAAATCCGTTCCAATCGAGATGCATCGCGTGCGCCAGCGGGCGTCCGTCCTCGATCGAGATGGCCTGGGAGCGGAACGTGCAGGACTCGCGTAGCGAGGGATCGGCCAGCGGGTGCATGCGAACGCGCGGCCGGACGCCGCCGGGCTCCAGGTACTGAAGCGGCGCCGTCACGCTCGCCTGCTGCGGTGATAGTAGGGCTGTCATGCAAGGTTCTCCGTAACGGGCGAGGGCTGCACCCGGAATGACCGGGCGCGCCACACCGCCTGGGTCAGGCTTGCGCCGAAGCCAAGCGCGAGGCGGGCTGGGGCGTATCGTCGATGAGAAGATGAAGCGCAGCGGCAACCACGCCGAGGGCAATGGCGATCAGCCAGACGGCCTGGTAGGAGTGCGTGGTATCGAAGAAATACCCGCCCAGCCAGACGCCGGCGAACGACCCCAGCTGATGGCCGAGGAACACGAACCCGAACAGCGTGGCGATGTAGCGCACGCCGAAGATCTGTGCCACCAGGCCGTTCGTGAGTGGGACGGTCCCCAGCCAGGTCGCACCCATCACGACCGCGAAGACGTACACCGAAGGCGCGGCAAGGGGAGTCGCGACGAAGATCGCGATGGCGCACGCGCGAACGAGGTAGAGGCCGGCGAGCAGATGCTTGCGCCGGTACTTTCCCCCGAGGTGGCCGCAATAGTAGGTCCCGACGACGTTCGCAAGGGCGATCAGTGCGAGCGCCGTGACGCCCTCGCGCGGGCCCAGACCCCGATCGAGGAGATACGCCGGCAGATGGCTCGCGATGAACGCAAGCTGAAAGCCGCAGGCGAGGAAGCCGAGGTTCAGCAACCCGAACCCCCGATGGGAGAGGGCCGCGCGTACTGCGGCGCCGATGTCGGCAAAGCTTGGCGCCCCCGCCACACCCTGGGGACGATCACGAAGCGCCACCGTCAGCGGCGCCAGAACCACGCACAGGGCGGCCAGGAGCATCAGCGCCCGCATCCAGCCCACCGTGCCGATCAGTCCCTGCGCCAGGGGAACCATGAGGAACTGCCCGAGACCGCCGATCGCACCGGCCAGCCCCAGGCCCCAACTGCGCCGCTCCGGCGAGAGGATGCGGGACAGTGCGCCGTACACCGCGCCGAAGGCCGTCCCTGACAGCGCGAATCCGATGATCAGACCGGCACTCACGCTCAGTGCGCCGGGCGTATCGGAGACCGCCTGCAGGTACAGGCCGGCAGCATAGGCGAGTACGCCCAGGAAGAGGACGCGCGCGCTGCCGAACCGGTCGGCGATCATCCCGGTGAGCGGCTGGGTCAGCCCCCAGGCGAGGTTCTGAAGCGCGAGTGCGAATCCGAATACCTCGCGTCCCCAGCCGTGCTCCATGGTCATGGGTGGCAGGAAGAGCCCCTGCACATGGCGAGTTCCCAGGGCGACGCCGAGGATGATGCCGCCGCAGACCACCGCGGGCAGCGGCGAGTGCCGCAGGGAATGCGAGGTCATGTGGTGTGCCTCCTGGCACGACGCGCAGGGTGGAGCGGTTCTCGGTGCCGCATGGACATCGCGCCGGGTCCGTCCGCGATCACGCGGCGACTTTCACCGGAGGAGCCTGCCGCGCCGCCGCTTCGCGCAGCCAGTCCACCAGGCTCGAGACCTCCGCGCGGCGCGCGGCCTCCGCCGTATGCAGGACGTGATAGCGGTGACGAGCGGGCACGCGCGGATCGCAAGCCTGCACCAGCGCGCCCCTGGCGATCGACGGACCCGCGATACTGCTCTGCAGGAGGGCCACGCCCTGCCCCGACTCGGCCGCGCGCAACACCAGGTCCACCTCGTTGAAGAGCGGCCCGGTCGACGGCTCCTCCCCGGTGAGCCCTGCCGCGTCCAGCCATGGGCGCCACGGCAGCCGCCGACAACGCAGCAAGCGTGCGCGCATCAACGCTTGTGCCGTGGACCAGGGACCGTTGGCGCGAAGGTACGCGGGGCTCGCCACGGGAAACAGCTCTTCATCGAAGAGCGCATGCGCGTCGGCACCGGGCCAGGGCGGCGTGCCCCATCGCAGACCGACGTCGAATTCGCCGTGGCGTAGATCGACGTTGACCGAACTCGCGTGGATCTCGACGTCGATGGTCGGGTGGGCGCGATGAAACGCCTCCAGCCGCTGGATCAGCCAGGCGTGGGCGAGCGCCGGCGCACAGGTGAGCCTCACCAGCCGCCGTTCCGGGTTCGCCACGCGGGGCACCGCCTCCTGCAGCATTCGCAGCACGTCGCGCACCGTGCCGAGCAAGGCGTGTCCCGGCGCCGTCAGGACGACCTGCCGGTTCAAACGATGGAAAAGCGCGACCTGCAGCGTCGACTCGAGCAGGCGAATGCGATGGCTGATCGCACTTTGCGTCAGGCAGAGCTCGTCGGCGGCCTTCGAGAAGCTCTGCAGTCGCGCTGCCGCCTCGAACGCGGCGAGAGTCTGCAGGGGCGGTAGCTTGTTGTACATCGCGTCGGCGTCGATGAGGCGGGGCGAATGGCGACGAGATCCGGCGGTTCACGAGGCTGAGGTCACGGCTGATTCAAGCACGCGCCACTGCGGGTCTCAATCGAAGAGATCGCATGCATGGCATGCGTCGCGCGCATGCGAGCGACGGCCTCGGCGCGGTCCGGTCGATGCGGATCGACCGTCACTCCGCGCGGACGATCTCAGTCGATGGTGCGACCGAGCGCCACGGCCAGCCGGTTCCAGAGATTCATCATGGCAATGCACACGGTGAGATCGCTCGCCTCGGCTTCGTTGAAGTGCTGGCGGAGCGCCGAGTAATCGTGATCGGGCACACCGTGAGGGCCGAGCCGCGTGACCACCTCGGCCCAGTTCAGCGCCGCCCGCTCCTGTTCCGTGAAGAACGGCGTATGCGACCAGGCCGCGACCGCCATCACCTTCCGCGGCTCCATGCCGGCAGCAATCAGCTCGCGGCTGTGCAGATCGACGCAATACCCGCAGCCGTTCAACTGGGAGACGCGGAGCTCCATCAGGAGCCGCAGGGAGAGGGGCAGTGCAAGGTGCTTGCGTGCGGCGGCGAGCGCCTGCACGGCCTGGCCGCTTCGAGCGGTGTAGTCGATGCGCGTGAAAGGCATGTTGCGTCCTTCGCTGTCAGGTGAGGCACAAGGGGCGTTGCATCGCGCGCTGATCCGGTTCGATCAGCGTGGCAGAGGGGAGGGTCCGCGACCGTCCATCGCGGTCAGCTAGAGGCCGCCCGACACGCGCAGGACCGCTCCCGTCACGTAGGACGCCTTGGACGACAGGAGCCACACGATCGCCTCGGCGATTTCCTGCGGCTCGCCCGCCCGCTTCATCGGAATTCTCGGGGCGACCCGATCGGCGCGGCCCGGCTCCCCGGAGAGCGCGTGGATCTCGGTGCGCGTCGTGCCCGGCGAGACGACGTTCGCGCGGATCCCGCGGTCCGCGAACTCTTTCGCGAGGCCCACCGTGAATCCCTCCACCGCAGCCTTGGACCCCGCGTAATGAATGTATTCCCCCGGGGCGCCGAGCGTCGCCGCGATCGAGGACACGTTGACGATCGCGCCCGGGGAGCCGCGGCGGGTCCAGTATCGGATCACGCTCTGGCACATCAACATGGTGCCCAGCACGTTCACATCGAGCACGTCGCGCAGGGTCGGCACGTCGACGTCGAGGAAGGATCCGATCCGGCTCGTCACGCCCGCGTTGTTCACCAGCCCGACGATGTCCGACAGCGCGGTCGCGCGCTCCACGAGCGCCTCGCAGGCGGCGGCGTCACGCGCGTCGGCCTCGATGGCCGCCACCTTGCTCCCGAACGGGGCACACGCGGCGACGACCGCCTCGGCGCGTTCGCGATTTCTCGCGTACGAGAAGAGCACGTCGTGCCCGGCCTGCGCGCACAGCGTGACCACCGCGGCCCCGATCCCCCTGGCGCCGCCGGTGACGATGACGGTCCCTCGGCCGTTCTGTTGCATGTAGTCCTCCTAGCGTTGCGTGGAAAGGTGTGCGAGCAGGGCTGACGCCGGCAGCAGGCGTTGGGGCGAACCGGGCGGCCTTCTGCATCGGAATCATTCTGGTCGGCTCGGGTGCGCGCGATCACTGTATGGAATCGCTGGAAGCGAGGCGCGCGCTTCTTTCATGGGGTCCACAAAAGGCTTCATGCATCTGGGCGCTGCGAACCATCTGGCACGCGTAAGCGGGCCGCGACAACGCGACGCCTGCTCACGCTCAGGTCGTTCTCGACAGCCGAATCATCCGACCGGCCTGAGATTGGCGATACCGAGTGCGATGAACATCAGGAATAGCGCCCGGCGAAAGGCCGCGCCGGCGAGACGCTTCCTCAGCATCTCGCCCAGCCGCAGGCCCGCGAACGCCCCTGTGAGCGCCAGGATCACGGCGAGCGCTGCGGAGTCCGACGACAGCCAATTCGGCGCCGACGCCTGCACGCGCGCTGCCAGCGCCAGGGTGGCCACGGTGAACGAAAGCCCGAGCGCCTGCACCATCTCGTCGGGCTGCATGCGAAGCGACTGAAGATATGGAACCCAGGGCAGCACGAACACGGCAGTGAGCGCCGTGACGACCCCGGTTGCCGCTCCCACAACCGCGCTCAGCCACTTGCTACGGCAGGAAAGGTCCGGCAAGGCTGGCCGCCACAAGCCCCATGCGCCGTAGGCGATGAGAACCGCCCCCAGCCAACCCTTCGCCGAACCCGCGTCCGCGACGCTTCCCAGGCCCGGCGCGGTGACTGTGACAAGTGCGATCGCGACCCAGCCGGGCCACAGACGCGCGACAAGCCGACGCAGGTGCGGCCCCCGGCACTGCGCAAGGTTGGTGGCGAGCGACGGCACGACCAATAGCGCTGCGGCTTGAACGGGAGGCATCCACAGACCCAGCAGGCTCATTGCGAGCGTGGGAAGACCCATGCCGGTCACCCCCTTCACCCCGCCTGCGAGCACGAACACGGCCACCACGCCCACGAGCTGCGATCTGTCCATGCCAGGAGCGTGTGCGACAACGTCGTCCACGTCCATCGCATTGCTCCGCACATATCTTTCGGCAAGACCGTAGGATAGGCGCCATGAAACGGAAGCCCCGACGCACGGTCGACTACCGCATCGACCCGTTCGACCTGCACGTCTTCGCCGCCGTCGTGGAGAAGCGCACGATCACGTCGGCGGCCGCCGCAGTGAACCTGTCCATTGCTGCAACGAGTGCGCGGCTGAAGGCGCTGGAAGATGCCATCGGCGCTCGGCTGCTGGATCGCTCGAAATCGGGCGCCGTGCCGACGGACGCAGGGCGCGCGCTGGTACGACACGCGCATCGCGTTCTGGCGGAGCTCGAGTCGCTGCACGTGGAGATGGCGAGCTTCGGGGACGGGCTGCGAGGCACCGTGCGGTTACTGTGCAACACGGCCGCCATGTCGGAGGAGCTCCCTCGTACGCTGGGGAACTTCCTGATGGCCAATCCGGATCTCGACGTCGAACTCCAGGAGCTGCCGAGCGATTCCGTGATCGACGCGCTTCGCCGCGGCATCGCCGACCTCGGCGTCGTGGCCGACCACGTCGATACCTCGGGACTTGTCGTGAGGCCCTGGCGCGACGATCGTCTGGTTGCGATGATCCCCAGCGGCTGGCCAATGGGACGTCGACGCTCGATCGCGCTCGGGGAGCTGCTGGAGCGCCCGCTGATCGGGCTGTCGCGAGACAGCGGGCTGAGCCGTTTCCTCGCCTCCCAGGCGAGCCGCAGCGGCCGCGTGCCCCGGCACAGAGTCCGCATGGGCGGATTCGATGCCATCGCCGGGCTCGTCGCCGCGGGTGTCGGTGCAGCGGTCATGCCCGAAAGCGCGGCGGCTCGCTACGGTGGAGCCGGCACGCGGGTCGTTGCACTGTCCGACCCTTGGGCGCGGAGGACGCTGCTTGTCTGCATGACGCCGGAGGGCGGGGAACTGCCCAGCGTACGCGCGCTCGCGGAAGCACTGATGAGCGCGCGGGCGACATCGCCGCCAAGCGCAGCAGCGCGGGACGCAAGGTCCAAGGCGCGGTCTTGACGGGAGGCCGGGCAGCCGGCATAGAATCCCCGGATCGGGGACGCAGCGGACTCCCCGCGCAAGACGCCTCTCGCGTCCAAGCTCTGCAAGGAGCCGTCATGGACGCACGCAACAGCCTTCCGACGTCGGTGGTGACGCTCGTCATGGGAGCAGTCATGAGCACGGCGCGCGGACAGGCCTTCACGTTCGACCCCGATACTCCGGGCGCACCGCCCCACGGGTGGCTGCAGGGAGTCACCGGAGCCGGCGCGGCCCGATGGGCCATCGCGGCCGACCACGACGCACCCAGCCCGCCCAACGTCCTGATGCAGACCGGCGTCGGCGCCTTTCCCTGGATCGTGCGGCCCGAGGTCGCGCTTCAGGACGGCTACGTCGAGGCCCCGGTGCCACGCGGTCGACGGCACGTGCTGCAGGTGGATTTGGCAGGCACGCGCATCCGCAAGTGACGAGGCTCCTGCTATGCACGCGGGCCCTCCGCGCGTTCGCGGACGGGCTCGTCGCAGTGCTGCTGCCCGCGTACCTCCTCGCGCTGGGCCATGGACAGCTGGCGGTCGGGCTGCTCAGTACGGCGGCATTGTTGGGCTCGGCCCTGGCAACGCTCGCCGTGGGCCGATGGGCGCACCGGTTCCCGATCCGCGGGTTGTTGCTGGGCGCGGCGTTGCTCATGGCATTGACCGGCCTGGGATTCGCCACGCTCTCCGCGCTGTGGCCCCTGCTCGTCGTGGCCTTCCTCGGGCCCATCAATCCGAGCGGAGGAGACGTCAGCGTCTTCCTGCCGCTCGAGCACACGGTGCTTGCGGGGACGACCTCGAGTACGTCGCGTACGACGGCGTTTGCCCGGTACAGCTTCGTGGGCTCGATGGCTGCCGCATTCGGCGCCCTGGCGGCCGCGGTGCCCGAGTGGCTGACTGCGCACATCGGCGTGTCCGTGCTCGATGCCGTTCGCGCGATGTTCATGCTCTACGCCGCGATCGGGGTGCTGGTGTGGGTTCTCTACCGCCGTCTCCCGCGCCTCCCTGCTGGAGACGCCGCGCAGGCGCCAGGGCGGCTGGGTGAGTCCCGCGTCACCGTCTGGAAGCTTGCCGGCCTGTTCAGCGTGGACGCGTTCGCAGGCGGCCTGGTGCTGAACGCGCTGCTCGCCCTCTGGCTCTTCGAGCGCTTCGGGATGTCACTGGCGGCCGCCGGCGCCTTCTTCTTCTGGACCGGCCTGTTCAGTGCCGCTTCTCAGCTGCTCGCGCCGCGCCTGGCGAACCGTATCGGTCTGCTCAAAACGATGGTGTTCACGCACATTCCATCGAGTCTGTTCCTGATCGCCGCCGCCTTCGCCCCCACTCTGCCGGTCGCGCTGGGCCTGCTGCTCGCGCGCAGCGCGCTATCCCAGATGGACGTACCGACCCGCAACGCGTACGTGATGTCCGTGGTGACCCCGGAGGAGCGCGCGGCCGCGGCGAGCTTCACGGCGGTGCCGCGCAGCCTGGCGGCGACGATCAGCCCGTCGATCAGCGGCGGACTGATCGCGGCCGGCGCCCTGGCCGCGCCGCTGGTTGCGTGCGGCAGTCTGAAGATTGCTTACGACATTGCGCTGCTGTACGCCATGAAGCGAACGCGCATTCGAGGGTGACGTGCAGTCGAGGCGGGCAGCGGGAGCGACAGCAGCAGGCCGCTACTGAAGGTGATTGCTGCAGAACGTTTCAGCCCATCCTCCTGCACGCGCCGTGCCGGAATACCTGGAACTGCGCAAGTGTGCCTGGACTGGAGCTAATCGCGGACCCGGATCGCACCGGAATAGATTCGTGCACAAGGGTTGACTGATTCCGCCAGTCCTCCGGTTGCATCCTTGTGCTGTCGCAACACGACGACAAGCCGCAACAAGCGCTGCCTGCAACGGGGGCCGTCGCGCGCCACTCGTATGCTTGAAGGATCCTCGGGCACGAGGACAGCAGGATCGTGGGAATCCATTCGGACAGTCGACGCGATGCGTCTGGCGGTCTTCGGACGTAGCCACATGATGTTCTTGCCCCCGCCGACGTCGGCTCCTGGCCGCGTGCGGACGCCTGCATGGTTTGGCCAGGGCCCCGAGTGCCGCCGCGAGACCTGCTGTTCGTTACGGTACAGTGCTTGCAGATCGAACGCGCACCGCCCGTACCTCACGCCATTGCACCGCGCCTCATGACCACGCTTCGTATCGCCCGCTCCACGCGGCGCTTCGCGCTCGCGCTCGTCGCCGGTCTGGCCCTGTCCGGCGCAGCGGCAGGTGAAGATGCGTCGCATCGCGTCCCGGACACCATCGCGCAGCGCATGCAGGCATGCGTCACCTGTCACGGCGAGCAGGGGCGGGCGACCAGCGAGGGCTGGAATCCGCGCATCGCGGGCAAGCCGGCGGGCTATCTCTACAACCAGCTCGTCAACTTTCGCGAGGGCCGACGGTACAACGCGTCGATGATCTACCTCGTCGAGCATCTCTCGGACGCCTACCTGCGCGAGATGGCAGAGTACTTCGCGGGCCTCGACCTGCCTTATCCGCCGCCACAGGCACCCAACACATCCAACGCCATCCTCGCCCACGGGGAGCGGCTCGCGCTCGAAGGCGATCGGGCCCGCCGCATCCCCGCGTGCGTGCAGTGCCACGGTCGCCGACTCACCGGCGCGCTGCCCGCGATTCCCGGCCTGCTCGGCCTGCCGCGCGATTACGTCGCCGGCCAGTTCGCCTTCTGGGCGAACGGACAGCGCAAGGCGGCCGCGCCGGATTGCATGGCTCACATCACCGGCCAGTTCACGGTCGATGACATCCGCGCCGTGTCGACCTGGCTCGCCGCCCAACCCGTCCCTGCCGACGCGAAGCCAGCTCCGCGCATCGATCTGCCGCTGCCGCTCGAGTGCGGCAGCGGACTGCGCTGAACGGGCGGGCATGCGAACCGTTCGCCTGGCGCTTGCGCTCCTGCTCGGCCTGCTCGTCCTCGCCGCGGCCGCCGTGTACATCCTCAACGTCCGCGACGAGAGTCCCGTCGACGAGCCGGTGCAGCCGTTCGTCGCGAGCCGCGAGCAGGTCGCCCGCGGCGAGTATCTCGCGCGGGCCGGCAACTGCATCGCCTGCCACACCGCCCGCGGCGGCGTGCCGTACGCCGGCGGAAGGTTGATCGAGACCCCATTCGGTGGGATCTATTCGACCAACCTCACTCCGGATCTACAGACCGGCATCGGCGGCTGGTCGGCCGCGCACTTCTGGCGTGCCATGCACAACGGACGGTCCAAGGACGGGCGGTTGCTCTATCCGGCGTTTCCGTATCCCAACTACACCCATGTCACGCGCGAGGACGCGGATGCGATCTACGCGTTCCTGCGCAGCCTGCCGCCCGTCAGCCAGCCGAATCGGCCGAACGCGCTTCGCTTCCCTTACGACAGTCAACTCGCGCTCGCGGTGTGGCGTGCCCTGTACTTCGCGCCGGGCACACCAGGTGCAGACCCCGGCAAGTCGGCGGACTGGAACCGCGGCGCCTACCTCGTGCGGGGTCTCGGTCATTGCAATGCCTGCCATGCGCCACGCACACGTCTCGGCGGTACGAGCGAGTCGCTGGAACTGAGTGGCGGTCTCGTGCCGATGCAGAAGTGGTACGCGCCTTCGCTCGCGTCGCCGCACGAGGCGGGCGTGAGCGATTGGCCGATCGAGGACGTCGTCCGGCTGCTCAAGACCGGCGTCGCGCCCGGCGCCTCGGTAATGGGCCCGATGGCCGAAGTGGTGTTCAGCAGCACGCAATACCTGTCCGAGGACGACCTGCGGGCGATGGCGGTATTCCTCAACGCGCTGCCGCCGCAGGGCGCGCCGCCGACTGCGGCGACGAAGCCGTCGGAGGACGGGTCGCGGCAGGGGGCGAAGCTCTACGAGCAGCACTGCGCGGACTGTCATGGTGACCAGGGACAGGGCGCGCCCGGCGCCTACCCGGCGCTCGCGGGCAACCGTGCAGTCACCATGGCCGTGCCCGCGAATGTCATCCGCGTGGTCATCAGCGGTGGCTTTCCGCCCTCGACAGGGGGCAATCCCCGCCCGTTCGGCATGCCGCCGTTTGGTCACGTGCTGAGCGATGCGCAGGTGGTGAGCGTGGTCTCCTACATTCGCGGGGCATGGGGCAACGCGGCACCGCCCGTGACGCAGCTGGACGTGATGAGCTACCGCTAGTGCGGATTGCGGGCGCGCCGCAATCCCTCGAGTGCCGGCGGTCCGATACGGTGAGGCAGGCAGTGCAACGGCTTTGCCGCGCCCCCGAAGGCGGTGTCTGCTTCTGGCCGGACGCGGAAGTCGCCAGACGACCGCTGCCGACCCGCAGCGGACGTCGGCGGCGGGGCATGGACAAAAGCGGACATAACGAACGTCCGCTTTCACCCGATCCCTTCAGCCTGCCCTCGAGGAAGGCGAATGCCATCAGAACGAGAATGCCTGGCGATCCTGAGCTGCGCCAATCACCGCGGCGCCTCCCATGAGCTCCGCGTTTTGCACGAGGCTGTCGCCGGCCACCCCGTGCGTCTTCGCACACGGCGGACATACGCCGATGCGTCCACCCGCCTCCGTGAAAGTGGTCAGCAGATCGGCAACGGGCGGGAAGGACTTCGGTACAAGCGCACTGGCAGCGCCTGCCTTCGCCAGCTTCACGCCCTCGAGGGTCAACCAGACCAGGACATCCCCGCCAGCGGCAAGGGCATTGTTCGCGAGCACGAGCGGTGTTGCGACGCGATCGGCGTCGCCGTCGAAGTGCGTGATGGTGAACAGGTACTTCCTTTGTGCATTGGCGCTCTCGAGCATGGTCAGTCCTTTCTCGCGACGAGGGAGATGCTCTTGACGCCAAATTTCGTTGCGGCGCCCTGCGCATTCTCGGAAATGAAGAGGTATTGCGGATTGTCACGCCGCTCCTGAACGCGCAACCCCGCAGCTTCGATTTCGGCGACGTACCCGTCCTCCTGCATCGCGCCTCCAATGCAGGCTGCCCAGAGCGTCGCATCGCCGGTGATCCCGTCGGATAGCTGCTTCTCCGTCACGATATCGGCCAGTGCGATCCGCCCCCCGGGCTTGAGCAGGCGCGCCGCCTCCCGGAAGACTGCGCGCTTGTCCGGCACGAGGTTGATCACCCCGTTGCTGATCACGAGGTCGGCGCTGGCCTCTGGCAAGCCGGTCTGCTGGACGTAGGCCTTCCGATACTCGACGTGCGCGATACCGGCCGCCCTCCGCAGTTGCTCGGCCTTGTCGAGCTGTTCGTCGGTCATGTCGACGCCGATTACACGACCTTCGGGACCGACCTTCAGAGCAGCGACGAAACTGTCCATGCCGGAGCCGCTCCCCAGGTCGACGACGCGTTCGCCGGGCCGGAGTCCGGCGAGATCGAAGTAGTACCCCACCCCGGCGAAGGAGGCGATGGCGTGTGCGGGGACGGCATCGAGGTCCGATGGCAAGTAGCCGAGCCGATCGGCCAACCCACGGCCCATCTCGAAATGGAAGTCGGCGTCGGGCTTCAACGCAACCTCCCGGTACATCGCCTTCACCTTCGTTTCCAGCGCCGCGACGTCCAGGCGCCTTACATCGACTGCGGTGTTCATCCTCGGTCTCCTTTGTTACTGATGGATTCGGCGTGTTGCGCTAGGAAGCTTGCGGGACGCGACCATGCAAGTCCTGCACGGGAGCCTGCTTTTTGCTTGAGAATCCCTTCGCGATCCCTCCGGGATCGCCGGGCAACGCCGGGACTGGAGCCGCGATGACGATTCTTTCGTTTGCGGACCATACTCTTGACATCGACCGGCGGGAGTTGCGCCGGCGCGGCCAGCTCGTGCCGGTCGAACCGCAAGTCTTCGATCTGGTCGCCTATCTCGTGCTCAATCGGGACCGCGTCGTGACCAAGGACGAGCTGATCGCATCCGTCTGGAACGGTCGGATCGTGTCGGAATCAACGCTGACGAGCCGCATGAACGCTGCGCGCAAGGGTCTGGGCGACAGCGGCGAAGCGCAGCGGCTCATCCGCACGTACGCGCGCAAGGGCGTCCGCTTCGTGGGGGAGGTCCAGGTGTCCGGTCGCGATGCACGCTCTGAATCGCGGGATCTGCCGGTCGTACCGCCCGTGGACGCCGGCAAGCCGTGCATCGCGGTACTTCCGTTTGTGAACCTGAGCGGCGACCCCGAGCAGGAGTATTTCTCAGACGGCATCACGGAAGACGTGATCGCTGCGCTCAGCCGGCATCGCTCCCTGATGGTGATTGCGCGCAACTCCACCTTCGCGTTGAAGGGACGGAGCGACGACGTACGCCGCATCGGCCGGGATTTGGGTGCGGCGTACATCTTCAGCGGCAGTGTGCGCCGCATGGGGCAGCGCATGCGCATCACGACGCAGCTGGTGGAAACCGAGGAGGGGCGACAGGTCTGGGGAGAGCAGTACGACCGGGTAACCGAAGAGCTCTTCGAGGTCCAGGACGAGATCACCTCCAGCATCACGGCGAGACTGGAGGCTGAGATCGGCAGGGCCGAGCAGTCAAGGGTGGACCGGAAGCCGCCGCAAAGCTACAACGCATGGGACCTTTTCCGTGTCGGCACGAGACATTTCTACGAGTGGACCGTGGCGGGCAACAGCGAGGCGCAACGCTTCTTCCGCCGCGCGATCGAGGTCGATCCCACCTTCGCCGAGGCGCACGGATTTCTTTCGTACGCCATCGTCTTGAGCATGCTTTACTTCGATGCTGCAATCGACGAGGCGCTGCTCGACGAAGCGGTGGATATCGCGAAGAAGGGTGTGATGTTGGATGAACGTGACGCGCTCGTGCGCTTCATGTATGGCCGCGCGCTGCTCGGTAGAGGTCAGTATGGCGAGGCGCTAGCCGAGCTCGAGAGCGCGGTGCAGCTGAACCCGAACCTCGCTGTCGTGTACTGCGGAATCGGGGATTCCCTTGCCTATGGCGGCCGCACCGACGAAGCCATCTTGTACTTCGAGCACGCCGTCAGCCTGAGCCCCCACGATCCTGTTCGCTGGGCTTTCTATTCCTATGGTGCCCTCGCGCATCTCATCGCAGGGGCTTTCGAGAAGGCGGAACAATGGGCACAGAGAGCGACGCGAGTGCCGAACTGCCACTACTGGGGATACGCGCATCGTGTGGCGGCGCTCGGCTATTTGCACCGTGACGTCGACCTCGGCGTCGCGTTGCGGGATCTAAGCAGGATGAAGCCGAACTTCACATGTGCGCTCGCCCGGGAACGCCTGTTCTATCTCAACGATCGACAGCAGCTGGAGACCTACCTCGAGGGCCTTCGCCGCGCCGGCGTTCCCGCCAGGTGAGATCGGTATCCGCGTTCCGGACCTGGGCAGCGGCTCGGTGAACCGTAACGGGATCGGCCGGTCCGGCTCCTGTGTCGTACCGATCCGCTCTCGACGCGGGCGGCAGCCCTGCTCGCCTTGATGTCCGAGAGAACCGACCGACCCCAGCGCCTTTGCTATTGTTGCCGCCTGCAGACCGTGCTGCAAGGCTTCCGATCGCGCCGTTACATCACGAGTTTGCTGAGCAGACCATCAGCATCGTCGCGGTGCTCCATCCTTGACCTTCCTCACTCGGCGGGCGGCCGTTGCCTCTCAAGTTCCTTGCATTTCCTCAGTCGACCGGCAGACCTGGCGCGCGCGATGGGGTGATGACGCGGCGGCAAGCCTTCGCGCTCTTCGCCATCGTCGTCCTTGCGTGGGGGCTCATCTGGCCGGTGACCAAGGTCCTGGTCGAGTCGGTGCCGCCGCTATGGACGACCGCGCTCCGGTGCTGGATCGCACTCGCCGCGCTCGTCGTCATCCTCGGCGCGACTCGCAGCCTCATCGTGCCGACCCGAGCCGACGCACCGGTGGTCGCGAGCATCGCCCTGCTGCACATGGTCGGCTTTTCGATCCTGATGGCGGCGGGTCTCTCGCGCGTGCCGGCGAGCAAGGCGGTCGTGCTCGGCTACACCACGCCACTGTGGGTGACCCTGCTCGCGCCCGTCTTCCTGCGCGAGCCCATGACGCCCGGAAGGCTCGCGGGCGCGGCGCTCGGTCTCGCGGGTCTGCTCGTGCTGCTGAATCCGTTGTCTCTCGACTGGACGGACCAGCGTGCGCTCACGGGCTACGCCTACATCGTGGGTGCGGCACTGCTCTGGGCGCTGAGCATCGTGTATGCGCGCAAGCATCGATGGATCGCGACGCCGCTCCAGCTGCTGCCCTGGCAGATCGCGCTTGCGGGGATCGTCCTCACGCCGCTCGCGTTCATCTTCGAGGGCATACCGCGCGTGGCGTGGACACCGACGCTGGTGTCGCTATTCGTATTCGCCGGACTGGTCGGAACGGCCCTCGGCTACTGGGCCATGTCGATGGTGAATCGCAGTCTGCCCGCCCTCACGACATCGCTCGGCATCACGGCGACGCCGATCGTCGGCATCGCCGGCGGAGCGCTCCTGCTGGGCGAGCGTCTCGACCTGTCCTTGCTGGTCGCCGCCGCCCTGATCATCGGCGGTATCGCCGTGAACGCCCTGTTCGAACGTCGATAGCGCTCCTGAGCGCTTGGACTCCTTCGTCCGGAAGAACGAGGCGTCCACGAGAACGGGTCGGCTCCAGAGCGGCGGCCCCCTCCACGCGTCGACTCGCGCTCAACCGGATTCGGCCCGGAAGCGCGCCAGCGTCCGCAGCAGCTCCATGGGCTCGACCGGCTTGGCCAGGTGCGCGTCGAAGCCCGCCGTGGCGGCCCGCTCGCGGTCCTCGGACCGGGCGAATGCGGTCACGGCCACCGCACGAAAGCCGCGCTCCGGGAACCGCTGGCGCATCGCGCCGAGCAGCTCGTAGCCGTCGACGCCCGGCATGCCGATGTCGGTGACCACCACACCGGCACTGAACCGCTCCAGCGCCGCGAGCGCCGCGTGCGCCGAGCCGGCCACCGCCACCTCGCACCCGTGGTCCGCCAGGATCCGCCTCAGCACTTCGCGTGCATCGGGCTCGTCGTCCACGACCAGGACGCGGAGACCCGACAGATCGACGTATCGACCGGCGTGGTCGCGAGCGCCGGGTGGCAGCTCGGCGCTCGCGAGCGGCAGCGTGACGGTGAACGTCGCACCCTGCCCTTCGCCGTCGCTGTGCGCGCGGATCGTCCCGCCGTGCAGTTCCACGATCGCCTTCGCGATGCTGAGCCCCAACCCGAGCCCGCCGTGCTGGCGCGTCGTCGAGCCATCCCCCTGGCGGAAGCGGTCGAACACCCAGGGCAGCACGTTCGGACTGATGCCCTCCCCGCTGTCCCTGACGACGATCTCCGCGCGTCCGTCGCGATGCGCGAGGACCATCTCGACGCGCCCGCCCGGCGGAGTGAACTTGATCGCGTTGCCGAGCAGATTGCCGAACAGCTGCTGCAGGCGGTCGCTGTCGCCGTGCACGAGCGCCGCCTTGCCATCGTGCTCGAACGCCAGCATCAGGCGCTTGGTCTCGGCGGCCGGCCGGAACGAGTCGACCGCAGCGCCGACGACCTCGGCGAGCACGATCGGTTCGCGGCTGAACTCGACCTTGCCGGCGGTGATGCGCGCGACGTCCAGCAGTTCGTTGACCAGCGCCGTCTGCGCCCTCACGTTGCGGTCGATGGTATCGACGGCGCGCGCGAGCGTCGCGTCGTCGGGACGGCTGTACCGCAGGACGTGGACCCAGCCGGCGATGGCATTCAGCGGCGTACGCAGCTCGTGGCTCAGGGTCGCAAGGAACTCGTCCTTCATCCGCGACAGGCGCTCGGCCTCGCCGCGCGCCGATCGTTCGGCCTCGAGCATGCGCTCGCGGTGCTGCTGCGCGCGCTGCTCGCTCGTGACGTCGCGCGCCAGGATGACGATCTCCGCCACGCGCCCCGTGTCGTCCTTCACCGGGTAGGCGATGCCGCTCAGGGAAAGACCGTCCGAACCGTCCGCGGTCCACAGCTCGGGCAGCTCGACAGTCTCGCCGGCCGCCACACGCGCGAGCATCGTGTGCGGCATCACTTCGCCGTGGTGCTCATCATGAATGTTCGTGTCGGCGCGGAACGGGAGGCCCCATCGTTGCCACACCGGGTTGGCTTCCCGCACGTGCCCGTCCGGCAGGAGCGTGAGCACGCCCAGGGGAAGCTGCTCGACCACGCGCCGGTGGCGCGCCTCCAGCCCGGAATGGGCCTGCCGCAGGGCAGCCTCGGCGTGCTTGCGCTCCGCCCACACCACCGCGAGCACGTGGAACGACAGCGCCATCACGCCGACGTAGATCTGCAGGGCGATCAGCCGATCGCCGATGGACAGGTGCTCGGCGGCGAATGGCCCGACCCCCTGTCCGGTGTCCAGCGTGGTCAGCAGCACCACGATGCACAGGCCGCCGCTGACCCCGAGGATGCCGAACCGGAGACTCGCCCAGAGCAGAAGCGGGAAGACCAGGAACGGCATCGCCACCGAGGTCGGTGGCGACGTGAACACGATCTGGGTGACGATGACGAGCGCGAGCACGAAGGCGGCGGCCTCGAGCCAGGTCCGTGACGAGACCTCGCGAACGTTCGGCCACATGACCAGGCCACGGACGATTCCCGGGGCGAGCACCAGGGCGCCGCACGCGTCGCCGATCCACCACGTGCGCCAGGACGACGCGAACCCGGGCGGATTCTCTGTCCACCATTCGGCGGTCAGGCCTCCGATGACGGCGCCGATCGGCGTCGAGATGAAAACCGCCACTGCCGCTGCGCTCACGACTTCCGACAGGCGCGAGAACGTGAACGGCGTGCCGACGAAACGGCGCAGCAGATAGGCGCCGATGAGGGGCTCGGCCAGGTTGGCGATGGCGAAGCCGATCGACGCCGGGAGCGTCTGGCCGTGCAGTTGATCGGATACGAAGTTCGCCGCCGCCCCTGCAGCGACCAGGATGGGCCAGATACGCAGCGGCGCGAGCAGGAATACCGCGAGGGTGATGCCCGAAGGCGGCCAGAAGGTGCCGCCCACGGCCGGTCCGAGGGACAGGGCGTAACCCACCTCCGCGCCGACGAAATAGACCAGCGCGAACCTGCCCCCTGCTGCAAGAGACGAAACCCCGTCCGATCGGGCGAGCAAAGCGGTCTTGCCGGCCGTTGCCAATCCGGATCCTATCCGTCGTGCCGGGCCCGTCGATGGCAAGGAGGGCCGACGATACCTGTTGTCTCCCCCAGGTCGTCCGCGGTCTTGGTCGCCGCCGAGAGCGTGCGACTATACCTGAGTCGCGGCGGCGGCATCCACCGCGGAGGCAATGACCGGCCCCCAAGCGGCCCGCGCGCGCGGGCGCTCCCCTTCCGGCCCGTATACTCGGAACGCTGGAGCAACGATTCGTGGGCCCTCATCCGTGAAAGCCTCGCTACCCCCGCGAGCGACCGAACCCGGGGACGACGCGTCTCCGAGCGTGGACGTGGTGATCGAGGTCCCGCGCGGAAGCTTTCTCAAGCGCGGCTCGAACGGACGCGTGGATTTCGTCTCACCCCTGCCTTGTCCGTTCAACTACGGTTCGGTCCCGGACTACCTCGGCCTCGAAGGCGATCTCCTGGATGCGGTGGTGCTGGGACCGCGTCTGCCGCTGGGCGCACGCACGCGCGTCAGGGCGAGGGGCGCCGTGATCCTCGTCGACAGGGGCCTGACGGACGACAAGCTGATCTGCAGTCATCGACCGCTCACCGCCGCGCAGCGCAGCCGCGTGCTGGCCTTCTTTCACTTCTATGCGAAGTGCAAGGGGTTGCTGAACCTCGTGCGGCGGCGCCCCGGCCGGAACGCGTGCGGAGGGTGGTCCGACGCCCGTGATGCGATCGGACGCGCCCGCCCCACGCCCGCCCGGTGGCCCGGGCCCAGCGTTCCGTTCTGAGCGGGAGATGCCGACGTCGCTTTCACCGCGCGACCTGCTTGCCGTCGGCTGCATCGTGCTGATCTGGGGAAGCACCTTCGTCGCGATGAAGATCGCGCTGCAGGCCTTGACGCCGCTGCAGCTTGGCGTCGCGCGCTACATCTTCGGCGTGCTGCCGCTGATCCTGCTGGTGCGTCCCCCGCGCGTGCACTGCAAGTGGGTCCTGCTGTACGGGCTGGTCGGTGGTTTCGGGCAGTTCGGCCTGCTGTTCGTATCGCTGGAGGTGGGCATGTCGGCAGCCCTGGCATCCGTTCTCATGCAGACGCAGATTTTCTTCACGGCGTTGCTGAGCGCGCTCCTGCTCGCCGAGAAGCCCGGCCGGGCGCTCGTCCTCGGCATGGTGCTGGCCACGGCCGGGCTGTCCTGCTTCGCCTTGAACTACCTGTTGACGCAGGGCGGGAGAGACGCCGAGACGACCTGGTTGGGATTCCTGCTGGTGCTCGGGGCCGCCGGCATGTGGGGCGCCTCCAACATCGTCGTGCGCCTGGTGCAGCGCGAGACCGCGGTGTTCGACACGCTCGGCTTCATCGTCTGGTGCAGCGTGGTGCCGATCGTGCCGTTCATCCTGCTGAGCCTCGCACTGGACCCGGCCGAATCCAGGCTGTCATGGCTCGATGCGCCGCTCCGGAGCTGGCTGGCAGTCGCGTACATCGGCTGGGGCGGCTCGATCCTCGCGTTCACCTTGTGGACCGGCCTCATCCGGCGCCACGGCGCCAACCGCATCGCGCCGTTCAGCCTCGGGATGCCGGTCGTCGGCCTGGCGAGCGGCATGCTGCTCCTGGGAGAGACGATCACCGGCTGGCAATGGATCGGTACGGCCCTGATCGTGGCGGCACTCGCCGTCGTCATCGCAGGCGCGTCGAGTTCGCGAGCAGCTCCCGGAAGCCTTCGGGAATCGGCACGCCCTCGCGACGATCGCGCGCGACGCAGATCGGGCTGAGGATCGCCGAGAAGACCGGATCGCCGTCGGGCCGTCGGGCGTCCACGCTCACGTCGTAGCTACGCGTGCGCAATTCGCCGACGGTCACCGTCATGTCGAAAAGCTGATCCGGTTGCAGCGTTCCCACGAAGTCGAAGCGCAATCCGCGCGTGGGGAGATCGATCCCGAACCGGGTCTTCATGGCCTCGAAGCCTTCGCCGGCCAGGTGCTCGTAGAACAGCATGACCGCGGAGATCACGTACTCGGCGAACCACGGCGTGTAGACCGCGTTCGCCGGGTCGCACTCCCCCCACTTCACCCGGCGCCGCACCACGAACGGCGACTGCTCCAGCACCCACTCCATGTCCGGCACTCCGCACGCCGCGCTGCACGGCCTCGCTGCGTAGTAGACTCTGTTTTGACGCTATCGTCAAAAAAGAGGACACGATGCGCATCTTCGACTGCCATTCCCACTGGGGCACCGAGCGCGGCTATCTGCTGCGCACTCCCGAGGCCCTTGCCCGGCAGGAGAAGGTCTTCAAGACGAAGCCGCAGTATCTGACCGAGGACGAGCAGGCGGCCTACTTCCGGCGCAACGGGGTGCGCGCCCTGCTCGACCTGTCCTTCACGAAGGCGCTCCCTCTGGACGAGGCGGCCGGGTACCACGACTATGCGTTCGAGGTGCAACGGCGCCATGCGGACGTGATCGCCGGGCAGTGGCTGCAGTTCGATCCGCGTCACGGCGAGGCGGCGCTCCGCGAGTTCCGGCGCTGCGTCGACAAGGGCGCAGGCTTCGCGGCGCTCTGCGTAAACGGTCAGGTGACCGGCGTGCCGGCGAGCGATTCCCTTTGGGATCCGTTCTACCGGCTGTCCATCGATGCGGCACTGCCGGTGATGATCTTTACCGGGCTCACCGGCATCGGGCAGGGCGCGCCGGGCGGCGACGGCATCGTGCTCGACGACGGCCATCCCCGCCACATCGATCGCGTGGCGGCGCGCTTTCCGACGCTGAAGGTGCTCGCCGCCCGCCCCGCCTATCCGTGGCAGGACGAGATGATCGCCGTGTGCCTGCACAAGGCGAACGTGCACTACGAGCTGCATGGATGGACGCCGCGACGCTTCTCGCCGGCGCTCAAGGACGCGCTGCGCGGTCCGCTGCAGGACCGTGCGATGGTGGGCTTCGACTTCCCGATGCTGCGTTACGAGAAGGTCCTCGCCGACTGGCAGGGCGAAGGCTACCCGGCCGAGCTGCTCGACAAGCTGCTGTGCACGAACGCCGAGCGCTACTTCGGCCTCGGCCCCGCCTGAAAGGATCGCCGTGCCCCGACTCCCGGACACCGCCCACCGCGAACAGATCCTCGACGCCGCCGCCCAGCTCTTCGTCGAGCGCGGCTTCGGAGGCACCTCGATGCAGCACATCGCCGAGACGCTCGGCGTGACGCGCACCGCGGTCTACTACTACTTCAAGAACAAGGAGGAGATCCTGCGCTCGCTGGTCGAGGAGATCAGCGTGGCCGCAAGCCGCAGGATGCGCACGCCGAGCGGCGAGGCGGACGCGGCCGGGCGCCTGCGTGCGCTGGTGCGCGACTACGCGCTGCTGATCCTCACGCACCCGCGTCACTTCCGGGTGCTGGACCGCTCGGAAAGCGATCTCCCCGACGATCTCGCGCGGGTGCACCGGCAGGCGAAGCGCCAGATCCTCGAGACGTTCAGCCGCACGGTGAGCGACGGCATTGCGCTCGGCGAGTTCCGGGACGTCGATCCGCGCATGGCGGCGTTCGCCATCCTCGGCATGTGCAACTGGACCTCGGCGTGGTTCCTTCCGGACGGACGGCTGGGGATGGACCAGATCGCGGACACGGTCGCCGACTTCGCGCTGCATGCGCTGAAGCCCGATGGGCGTGGGGCGAGCCGCGAACTGCCGAAGGCCGCGCTGATCGACCGCGCCATCGAGGATCTGAAGATATTGCGCCGCATGGTTGACTGAGGCGGCCCCGCCGCGTATGGTTTTGACGTAGTCGTCAAATAACCATACACATTAGTCAACCAGGATGAGTGATATCCCGCTCGCGCTCGACTGGGCGCCGGAGGCGCTTCCCGCCGGCGTCGAGGTGCTGCCCGTCCCCCTGCGGACCACGGACGCGGCCGCCGTGCTCGGTCAGCTCTATCGAGCGGGTCGGCCGCGCACGGTCGTCTGCCTGATGCACCCGCGCGAATACCTGGGTGCCCACTACCTCGTGCCGTCGCTCCTGCGTGCGGGCGTGGCGGTGTGGACGCAGGGTTCCCGGTCCATCGGTCTCGACATCCGCCTCGAGCACGAGCTCGCGGTGCTCGATGCCGCGGCGGGCATCCAGTGGCTGAAGACGCAAGGCTTCGAAGCCATCGTCCTGCTCGGCAACTCGGGTGGTGCCGGCCTGTACTGCTACTACACCCAGCAGGCGCTGCTGCCCGCTGCCGAACGCGTCGCCCGGACGCCCGCCGGCCGACCTTCGGGATTGCCGGAAGCCACCCTCCACGCCCCCGACGCGGTGGTGCTGCTCGCGCCCCACCCGGGCCAGGGACGACTCCTGCTCGGCTGCATCGACCCGTCCGTGGCGGACGAGTCGGACCCCTTTTCCGTCGATCCCGCCCTCGATGCCTTCAACCGCGACAACGGCTATTCGCGCGAGCCCGGCGAGTCGCGCTACACGCCCGAGTTCGTCGCCCGCTACCGCGCCGCGCAGCGCGAGCGGGTGCGCCGGCTCGACGAGCGCGCGCGTGCGCTCGTCGCCGAGCGTCAGGCCGCACGGAGCCGCCTCAAGGCCAAGGAGGCGCGTCCGGGAGACCGGCAGCGCGCGGCGCACACGCCGATCATGACCGTCTGGCGCACGGACGCGGACCTGCGCTGCCTCGATCTGTCGCTCGACCCCTCCGACCGCGCACCCGGATCCATCTGGAGCGCGGACATGGTGGTGTCGAACTACGGCGCCGTGGGGTTCGGCCGGACGTGCACGCCCGAGTCGTGGCTGTCGACCTGGTCCGGTCTGTCCTCGCTCGCCGCGCTGGAGAACACCGCCCCGGCCCTGCGCTGCCCGACGCTGCTGGTCGAATACACCGGCGATCAGACGACGTTCCCCGCCGTGATCCGCGAGATCCACGGCTGGATCGGCGCCGCCGACAAGCAGCACGTGCGCATCCGCGGCGACCACCACGGTCGTCCCCTGTCCCCCGGCGAGCTCGCCGGGCGCACCCTCGCCGGCGCCGCCATCGGCGACTGGCTGCGGGACCACCACTTCGCGTAGGAGCCCTGCATGGATCCACTCCCCGCACTCGCCTTCAACGGCGTCGATCACTCGGCCCGTCCCACCTGGAAGCTCCGCGAGACCGTCGCGTTCTATCGCGACATCCTCGGGCTGCCGCTCGTGCACGCAATCTCGGCCCGGGGCTGGGGCACCGAGACCCACCCGGACTTCCTGCATTTCTTCTTCGACTCCGGCAAGGGCAGCACCATCGCCTTCTTCTACTACATCGGCTCCGCGGTCCCCGCCGACCTCGCCGCACGCCCGGGACAGCGCCCCGCGCCCGACGATCACGTCTTCGATGCGACCCACACCGCGTGGTCGGTGGACAGCCGCGAGGAACTGATGCGCTGGAAGCAGCACCTCGAGGCGAAGGGCGTCGAGGTGTCGCCCAACGCACGCCACGAGGTGATCGAGTCGATCTACTTCCGCGACCCCAACGGCTACTTCCTGGAAATCACCCTCAAGCTGCGCCCGCTCGAGCGCGCCGATGCCGTCGATGCGGCGCTCACGCTGGAAGCGGCGATGCAGCTCGAGGACGAGGGCGCGGGGTTCACGTCGATCGACGACGTGTGGCGACGCAAGGCCCGGCTGCATCTCGCGAGCGCGGCATGAGCGGCGTCTCCCTCTTCGTACTCGACGTGCCGGAGTTCCGGTCCCTGATCGCCGCGGCGGAGAAGCGCGGCGACTGTCGCCTGACGCGCTTCAAGGACCACTACATGAGGATCGAGAGCGACGGCCCGGTGGAGTTCTCGCGCACCGAGCTGGGCATGAAACCGGCGGTCTGGTACGGCCTGTTCACGGGCGGCCTCGACGGCCGCATCGAACGGTTCGACCGCGACCTCGTGCGGATCGTGCCGACATGAGGGGCGTCATGCGGGCGATTCATCAACGCATCGAGGGCGTCGTGTATGCGAGCGACGAAGCCGCGGCCCGCTACTTCGCCAGCGGCGCGTGGGTGGCGTCGACTCTCGGCGACCTGGTGCGAGACGCCGCGCGGCGCCACGGCGATCGGCCGGCCTTCGTCTCCGACGAGCGCTCGGTCACCTTCCGCGAGCTGGACGAGCGCACGGAACGCATCGCGGCCGGCCTGCTTCGCCTCGGCTTTCGTCCCGGCGACCGGGCACTCTTTCAGCTCGGGACGACGGTCGAGACTGCCGAGGCGCTGCTCGCCTGCTTCAAGGCGGGCATCGTGCCGGTGTGCAGCGTGCCACAGTACCGCGAGATCGAGATGGGCCAGCTCGCCGCGCTGTCCGGCGCGGTCGGACACTTCATCCAGGTCGACTTCAGCGCTTTCGACATCGTGACGTTCGCGAAGGGTCTGGCGCAGCACCACCCGGCGCTGACCCACCGCATCCTGGTGCGCGGCGGCAGCGCCGGGGATGGCACGCTGTTCGAGGACCTCGGCCGGGAGATTCCACTCGAGACGGCGCGCGCGGAGCTCGCCGACGTCCGCATCGGCTGCGAAGACGTCCTGTCCTTCCAGCTCTCCGGCGGCACGACCGGCGTGCCGAAGATCATTCCGCGCTTCCATGCCGAGTACATCGGCCATGCGCGCGACTGCGCGCGCCGCTTCGGCTACGCGACCGATCGCGGCGCCAGCATCTGGAACCTGCCGCTCATCCACAACGCCGGGCAGCTCTACGTCCTCGTCCCCTGCCTGGTGTTCGGCCGCACGGTCCACCTGCAGCCGCGCGTGGACGTCCCTGCGTTCTGCGCGGCCATCGAGAAGCACCGCATCACGCATGCCGCATCGATCGGTCCGCTCGCGCCCCAGCTCATCGCCTACCCCGACGTCAAGCGCCACGACTTCTCCTCGATCGAGGTGTTCGTGACCATGACGCGCGCGGACAACCTCGAGCAGCTCCTCGGCGTTCCGGCGGTGAACCTCTACGGCATCACCGAGGGCCTGCTGCTGGGTCTGCACCCGTCCGACCCCATCGAGGCGCGCCACCGCACCAACGGGCGGTCGGGCTGCGCCGATGACGAGATCCGGGTCCTGGACCCCGACTCCGAGCGCGAGGTCCCCCTGGGGACGATGGGCGAGCTGTGCTTTCGCGGCCCGAGCTCGCTCAGGGCCTACTTCGGCGCCGAGCGCGAGACCCGCGCCACCCTTACCAGCGAAGGCTTCGTGCGCACCAGCGACATGGTGATCGCGCGCGAGATCGAGGGACATCGGTACTACGTCTTCCAGGGGCGGCTGCGCGACAACATCAACCGGGGCGGCGAGAAGTACGGCTGCGAGGAGGTCGAGGCGTTGGTGAGCCGCCACCCCGCCATCGCCGACGCGAAGATCGTCGCCATGCCCGACCCCGTCTACGGGGAGAAGGGCTGCGCCTTCGTCATCCCCCGGTCGGGTGCCGCGGTGCCGGACGTGCGCGAGCTGGCCGCCTTCCTCGCTCAGCAGGGACTCGCGAAGTTCAAGTGCCCCGAGCGCATCGAGGTCGTCGCCGAGTTCCCCGTCACCCGCGTGGGCAAGCTCGACAAGCCCGCCCTGAAACGCCGCATCGCCGAGCAGCTCGACCGCGAGCGCGAGGCAGGAGACCCGACATGAACCGCCCGTACCGCATCGGCCAGATCGTGCCGAGCTCTAACACGACCATGGAAACCGAGATTCCCGCCATGCTGCGCGCGCGGGAGTCGGTCGCGCCCGAGCGCTTCACCTTCCACTCCAGCCGGATGCGGATGCACAAGGTGACCCGGGAGGAGCTCGCGGCGATGAATCGCGAGGGCGTGCGCTGCGCGGCCGAGCTCGCCGATGCCCGGGTGGACGTGATGAGCACCGCCTGTCTCGTCGCCATCATGGCCATGGGCCCGGGCTACCACCGCACCGTCGAGGCGGAGCTGCGCGAGACCGCGCGCCGCAACGGCAGCGATGCGGCGGTGATGACGTCGGCGGGGGCGCTCATCAACGGCCTGCACGCCCTGGGTGCGCGGAAGATCGCGCTCATGGCGCCCTACGTCTGCGCCCTCACCGATCTCGTCGTCGGGTACATCGAGAGCGAGGGCATCGAAGTCGTCGATGCCCTGTCCTTCGAAATCCCGGACAACCTCGAAGTGGGCCGGCGCGACCCGATGCGCCTGCTCGATGACGTCGCGCGGCTCGATTGCCGCAACGCCGACGTCGTGGTCCTGTCCGCGTGCGTGCAGATGCAGTCGCTCCCCGCCATCGCCGAAGCCGAGCGTCGGCTCGGGCTGCCGGTCACCTCGACCAGCGTGTGCACCGTGTGGGACATGCTGACGCGCCTCCACCTTCCCACGCAGGTGCCCGACGCGGGGCGACTGCTCTCGGGCCAGGTCGCAGCGCCGGCGGGAACACGGGAGGCCGCATGAGGTTCGTCGTCAGCGGGGGCGGGCCTGCGGGGCTGCACTTCGCCTACCTGATCAAGCGGGCGCACCCCGAGCACGACGTCACCGTCTTCGAGCAGAGTCCGCGGTCGGCGACCTACGGATTCGGGATCGTCTTCACCGATCTCAATTTCATCCGGGAGTTCGACCCCACGTTTCATGACGAGGTCCTGGCGCGACAGAAGGGCTTCCGCGACGGCATGCGCATCGTCCATCGCGGCGTGGCGACCTTCGTGGACGGCTTTCCGTTCAACCGCATGGCGCGCATCGACCTGCTCAACGTGCTGCAGGCGCGGTGCGAGGCGGTCGGCGTGAACCTCGTGTTCGAGTCGCGCATCGCGCGGTACGAGGACCTGCCGACGGCGGACGTCGTCGTGATCGCCGAGGGCGTGAACAGCAGCCTGCGCGACCAGTTTCGCGACGAGTTCGGCACGCGGCGCGGCGAACGCTCCTTCTGGTGGGCGTGGTACGGGACGGAAGCCGCCTTCCCCGTCACCACCCTCACCTTCCAGCAGCATCCGGATGGGCTCTACATCGGCCACGCCTATCAGTACGCCCCGGACCGGAGCGCATTCGTGGTCGAGGCGCCGCCCGCGACGTGGGAGCGCGCAGGCTTCGCCGCGATGGACGAGGAGCGCACGCGCCTGTACTGCAGCCAGGTCTTCGCGGATGCGCTCGGCGGCAAGCCGCTGCTGTCGAACCGCACGGTCTGGTTCAAGTATCCGGTGATCACCAACGAGCGCTGGTCGCACCGGAACATGGTGCTCATCGGCGACTGCATGCGCACCGGGCATCCCACCATCGGCGCCGGCACGCGCCTCGCGATGCACGACGCGCAGCATCTCTTCCAGGCGTTCGAGCGGCACCCCTGCGACGTCCAGGCCGCCTTCGCGGCGTTCGAGGCGTCCCGGCGTCCGGGCTCGAACGCCATGGTGGAGGTCGCCGACCGCAGCGTGAAGTGGTACGAGTCGGTGGAGGCGCGCCTCTCGCTCGACCCGGTCGCGTTCACCTACTCCTACATGATGCGCACGGGCCGGATCACGCACGAGGACCTGCGCCGGCGCGACCCTCAATTCGTCGCACGATACGAGGCGCTGACCACGGCGCCCACCGAGTAATCACCATCAAAGGAGACTTCATGAAGCGCCTACCCATCGCCCTGCTTGCCGCGGGCCTGCTCGCTCCCCTGTGCGCGAGCGCCCAGGTCAGGATCGGTCTCGTGGCCACCACCAGCGGCCCGCTCGCCGCCCTGGGCCAGGACCAGAACGACGGCTTCCTGCTGGCGCTCGAGCAGCGCAAGGGGATGCTCGGGGGTCAGAAGGTCGAGCTCTTCCGCGAGGACGACCAGCTCAAGCCCGACGTCGGCGTCCAGGTGGTGCAGAAGCTGATCCAGAAGGA
>CAZKHE010000029.1:0-43788 GCA_964552535.1 uncultured Enterobacteriaceae bacterium
CCGGAGCCGTTCGTGCTCGCCGGCGAGGCCATCGCCGACTGGCGCGCCGCCTTCCGCGTCCTCCAGGCCTGGGAGGTGTGGCGGACGTTCGGCGCGTTCATCACCGCGCACCAGCCGCCGCTGGGTCCCGGGATTCGCGAGCGCATGGACTACGCGGCGTCGGTGAGCGACGCCGACGCGGCGCAGGCGCGCGCCTTCGTGCACGATCTGCGCGCCGCGCTGCGCCGCCGGATCGCGCCGGGCACCCTCGTCTGCCTGCCCACGGTGCCGTGCATTCCCGCGCGCACCGACGCGCCCGGCGACGTGCTCGACGACTTCCGGACGCGCATCATGTCGCTCGTGTGCCCCGGCGGGCTCGGCGGCCTGCCGCAGGTGACGCTACCCGCGGGAAGCGTGGACGGCTGCCCGGTGGGCGTGTCCTTCATGGGCTGGGCGCACGGCGACGAGACGCTGCTCGATCTGGCCGCCGACCTCGGCCCGTGGTGCGGCGACTAGGGCCTCCTGTCCCCAGCGCGCGAACAGCATGGCTGCCGCGAGCCACAGGAAGATGCGCAGCCAGCGCCGGTAGGTCGCAACGTCGAAGCGGTCGCGGATGCGCATCCCGGCGAAGAGCGGCAGCATCGCGACGACGATGAGCGGCGCGGCCGCGGCGACGCTCGCGGGCGGCAGCGCGTCGGCAGCCACCAGCCCGCCGAGCTGCACCAGCTTGGAGAACAGGAAGATGAAGTTGAGCGCCTGCACCATCGCCAGCGTCTCCACGCCGGCGAGCATGAAGTAGATCAGCAGCAGCGGCACGCCGATGTTCACCGTGGTCTCGGTGATGCCGGCGCCGACGGCGAACACCGCGCCGAAGGGGATCCAGTAGCGGTGCACCAGCGCGAAGCGCCCGGGGCCGAAGCGGTCGAGCAGGAGGTAGACGAGGATGAAGATCGCGAGCAGCAGCGTCAACAGCGAGGTCGGCGCCACGAGGAAGAGCTTCGTGCCGATGACCCCGCCGAGCGCGGTGAACACCGGCAGCCAGCCGAAGCGGCCGATGCTGTCCTTCAGGCTGCCGCCGCGCAGCGACGACACGGAGATGATGGCGATGATGGGCACGATGGTGACGAGCACCGCCGTCTTGGTGTCGAACGCCGCCGAGAGCACCGGCATCGCCATGATGGGAAAGCCGAAGCCGATGATGCCGTGCACGAAGGCCGCGCCGGCGATGACCAGCACGATGAGCAGGACCTGACCGGCGCTGAACGCATCCAGCGTCATCCACGAGACTCCACATTGAAGGAACGCCGATGAGAACACAGCAGCCGCTGCAGAGCGACCTCGCCTGGGCCACCTCCGACCGCATCGTCGTGCGCGGCCTCGACCTGCCGACCGAGATCATCGGCAGGCTGAACCTCGGCGACATGGCGTTCCTCGAGATCACCGGCCGCATTCCGACGCCGCAGGAGTCGGTGATGTTCAACGCGCTCGCCGTCACGCTGGTCGAGCACGGCATCGTGCCGTCCACGCTCGCCGCGCGCATCACCTATCTGGGGGCGCCCGAGGCGATGCAGGCCGCCGTCGCGGCGGGGCTCTGCGGCCTCGGGAGCGTGTTCGTCGGCTCCACCGAGGGCGCGGCCGCGATGCTGCGCGAGGCGATCCCGGACCGTGCACGGCCGGGCGACGTCGACGCCCTGGCCGCCGCCATCGTCGCGCGCTTCCGTGCCGAGAAGAAGATCATTCCCGGCGTGGGCCACCCGCTGCACAAGGACGGCGACCCGCGCACGCCGCGCCTGTTCCAGCTCGCCGCGGAGAACGGCTACGACGGGCCGTACGTCGCGCTGATGAAGGCGGTGTCGCGGCACGCCGAAGCCGCGTCCGGACGCAAGCTGCCGATCAACGCCACCGGGGCGATCGGCGCCATCGCCTGCGAGCTCGACCTGCCGCAGCCGGTGGTGCGCGGCATCGGCGTGATGGCGCGCGCCATCGGGCTCGTCGCGCATCTGCTCGAGGAGAGCCGCAAGCCGATCGCGCGCGAGGTCTGGGAACGCGTCGAGGAGGAAGCCTCGGCGCACCTGCGTCCGGCGAAATAGGGGCACGCCATGCTGTCCTCGCGCGAAGTGCTGGCGCGCCTCCCGGCGCACGACGGGACGATCCCCGGTCTCATCGCCACGCGGGCTGCGGCCCATCCGCACCGCGACGCGCTCGTGTACGAGGGCCGCACCTGGTCCTGGCAGGCGCTCGAGCGCGACGTCGGACGGGTCGCGGCGTGGCTCGCCGATGCCGGCGTGCAGCGCGGCGATCGCGTCGCGGTGTGCGCGTCGAACAGCGCCGCGTTCGTGCTGACGTTCTTCGCCGCAGGACGCCTCGGCGCGACGCTCGCGACCATCAACCCGGACGTCGCCGCCCCCGACGTCGCCGACATCTTCGCCCGTGTCGAGCCGAAGCTCGTCCTGCACGGAGGCAGCGGCAGCGCGCGCGCGCTCGAGGCCCTGGCGCTGCATCCGCTGCGCGGCGTCGTGCTCGACGACATGCTCGCCGAGGCGGAGCATCGCACCCTGCCGATCCCGGCCGCCGCCGCGCGCGCCGACGACACCTGCCTCGTGATGTTCACCTCGGGCACCACCGGGCGGCCGAAAGGCGTCATGCACGCCCAGCGCACCTTCGCGCTCGCGGGGGAATGCTTCGTGGAGCGCATGCGCATCCAGCCCGAGGACCGCCTGCTCGCGGTCATGCCGCTCTTCCACATCAACGCGATGTTCTACTCGGTCGGCGGGGCCTGCGCGGCCGGCGCGACGGTCATCATCGCGCCGCGCTTCTCCGCATCGACGTTCTGGCAGCTCGCCGCGGAGACGCGCGCCACCGAAGTGAACCTCATCATGGCGGCGACCAACATCCTGCTGCGGCGACCACGCAGCGAGTACGTGCCGCACGGCATCCGCAAGGCCTACGCGGCGCCGGTCACGCGCGAGATCGCGGCGGCGCTGGCGCGCGACTACGGCATCGCGACGGTCATCGAGGGATTCGGCATGACCGAGATCCCAGGGGCCATCAGCCAGCCGTTCGACGGCCCGCCGGTGTGGGGCGCCATGGGCCGCCCCTCGCTGCATCCCGACGGCCACGTGATCGCCGAGGTGCGCATCGTGGACGACGCCCTGCGCGACCTCCCGGACGGCGTCGCCGGCGAGATGCTGGTGAAGACGCCGATCGTCATGCAGGGCTACTTCGGCGATCCGCAGCAGACCGCCGCGGCATTCGACGGCGCATGGTTCCGCACCGGCGACCTCGTGCGCCGCGAGCCGGACGGGACGCTGTTCTTCGTCGCGCGGCTGAAGGACATCATCCGTCGCCGCGGCGAGAACATCGCGGGCGCCGAGCTCGACCGGGTCATCGGCGAGCATCCGGATGTCGCGGAGTGCGCGGCGATCCCGGTACCCGCGGAGCTCGGCGAGGACGACATCCTGGTGGCGGTGGTGCCGCGCGCCGGACACGCGATCGAGCCGCGCGCCTTCGCGGCGTGGTGCCGCGAGCGCCTGCCGCGCATCAAGGTGCCGCGCTATCTCGCGCTGGTCGGGGCCCTGCCGCACAACGCGACGCACAAGGTGGAGAAATTCAAGCTGCGCGCCGACGCCGACCTGCGGCGCGGCGCGGTGGATCTGGACGCGCTCTGACTACTTCTTCGGAATGGCGGTCGAGGCCCAGTGCACCATCTGCCAGCCGCCCGCGCGCTTCACCCACACGTTCACGAACAGGTTGTCGAGGGAACGGCGCTCGCCGTTGATCTCCGCCTCGATCTGCGCGTGGCCGTGCACGACGGCCGTGTCGCCGTAGCCGCGGATCCGCACGCCGTCGCGCTTCGCCGCGAGGTACTTCACCTTGCCGGTGCGCAGGGCGTCCAGATACGACGCCTTGTCGTCGACGACCGCCGACGAGTGCGTGTAGATCAGGTCGTCGCCGAGCAGCCCGGCGAGCGCGGCGAGATCGTTGGAGGTCATTGCGCGGTAGCGGGCGTCCTCGGCCGCCTGGATGTCGGTCTCTAGGCTCATTCAGCTCTCCGTGGTCAGGGGCGCGCCGTTCAGCGTGGCGACGACGCGGGAAGGAATGGCGCTGCGCAGCGCCGCGTGCAGGTAGCAGGTGTTCTCGGCGACCTCGAGCAGGTTCTGCATCACCGCATCGGGCTCCTCGGCGTGCAGGAACACATGGGTGTCGACCGGCTCGACGCCGCCGCGCAGGGTGCCGGCAGCAGCGTCGCCGGCGAGCGTGAACGGCAGCGTCTGCACCATGCGCACCTGGCGCACCTTGTGGCCGCGGTGCTCGATATAGCGCGTGAGCTGCGTCATGTAGCAGAACGCGATGGCGGCCGCAGCGTGCGCGAGCGCGGAGGGCGCGCCTGTCTCGTCCGGGCGTTCGTCGCACAGGATCCGGAAGCGCGAGCCCGGCCCCGCGGGATAGGCGGTCGCGGCCCAAACGCCGTCGATCGCGGAGGGCTGGCCCGTCCCGCGGATGGGGATCGGGATCTTTCCCTCCGGCGGAATCACCTTGGGCGGTCCCTCCGACGGGTCCATCGGCACCCGATCGATGAGGGGTTGCAGGTCGGCGGCGCCCGCGAGCGGCCGGGGGGCGCCCGCATGCGACTTGTACGGATCATTCTCGTCCGGCCTGGTCGATGCGGCGACGCGGACGACCGGGACGCGCCGGCCGTTCACGTACAGCGCGAAGGTGTTCACCAGCGGCGTGGCGAAGGCGGCATGCACCGGCGAGGCGGCCCGTGCGGCATCGAGCAGCGCGCGGATCCTCGCGGGTGGCATCGCCGCGCGGACGGCGACCTGCACCGCCGCGGGCCCGGCAGTGCCCTGTCCCGTGCCCTTGAAGAACGAGCCGCTGAACCAGTATTGATTGAGCAGTTCGACCCGCTCCACGTCGAGGGCGACGCCCTGCGCGCGGGCCAGGTGCCGCACGCGATTGACGAAGTCCGCCTGCATCGCCGCGTTCCAGAACGCCAGCGGAAACGGCGCGAGATCCGTGCCCTTGAGGTTGGGGCCCTCGTCGCTGGTTAGCCGCCAGGCGGCGCCCGCTTCGCCCTCGGCGACGATGAGTTCCTTCTGGTGACCGAAGATCTTGCGCGCCTCGACGCGATAGACCGTACGCGCCGGCGCGCCGTTGGCGACGACGGGCGCCCGATCACCGTTCCGTACCCGGAACGCCAGCGGGAAGCCGCTGCCATCGATCGAATCTTCGGTCATCCGGAGCGCCTCTCACATTCGCGCAAGCCACGTGCTCCACGACGGGAAGAGCACGAGCAGGAACAGCACCGACACCATGCAGAGCACGAACGGGAAGGTGCCCTTGAAGATCTCCTTCACCGTGATCGCCTTGTCGTTCAACGCGGACTTCACGGTGTACACCGATATGCCGAAAGGCGGCGTCAGCAGCCCGATCTCGACCGCCACCACGGTGATCACGCCGAACCAGATGATGTCCATCTCGAACGCGCGCGCGATCGGCAGCACGATCGGCAGCATGATCAGCATGATCGAGACCGAGTCGATGATGCAGCCGAGCGCGATGACGATCACGATGTAAACGAACAGGAAGCCGTACGGGCCCAGGCCGAGCTGGGTTACGGTCTCGGTGATCGAGGCCGGCAGGCCGGTGAGCGCCAGCATGCGGCTGTAGAGCGAAGCCGCGAGAACGAGGAACAGCACCGACACCGAGACGTGCCCGGTCTCCACCAGCACCCGCCACAGCTTCGACCAGTCGAGCCGGCGCCGGACCAGCGCGATGACCAGCGCGCCCGCGGCACCGACGGCGCCGGCCTCCGTGGGCGTGAAGAATCCGGAATACAGGCCGCCCAGCACGAGGATGATGAGCGCGACGATGGGCACGAGCTTCACCGCGGCGCTGCCCCAGGTCTCGTGGCTTCCAAGATCGTCGGCGGTCTTCTGCCCTCCGATGAACGACGGCCAGAAGAACGCCATGCCGACGATCATCAGGCAGAAGCCCAGCGCCAGCGCGATGCCCGGGATGATGCCCGCGAGGAACATCCGTCCCACCGACTCCTCGGCCAGCACGCCGTAGATGATCATCAGCAGCGATGGTGGAATCAGCATCCCGAGCACGGAGCTTCCGGCCACCACGCCGACCGAGAACTTCGGGGTGTAGCCGTGGCGGATCATCTCCGGCACGGCGACCTTCGTGAACACCGACGCGGACGCGATGCTGATGCCGGTGATCGCGGCGAACACCGCGTTGGCCGCGACGGTCGCGACGCCGAGGCCGCCCCTCACCTTGCGCAGCAGCCACTCGAAGACGTCGAAGGTGTCTCGTCCCACGCCCGATACGGCGACCAGCAGTCCCATGAGCACGAACAGCGGAATGACCCCGAACAGGTAGTCGCGCAAGGAGTCGTTGGCGGCCGCGGCGACCATGCGGGCGGCGAGCGCCGGGCTCTTGAGCAGCCAGACCGACAGGAACGAGGTCAGCATCAGCGCGATGCCGATGTGCATCCCGAAGTAGATCGCCGCCAGCATCAGCACGACGGCGAGGAGACCGACCTCGACGCCGCTCACGAGACCACTCCCGGCGCGTTGGACGGCGAGGTCAGCGCCTTGCGGAAATGCCAGATG
The DNA here is from genome assembly GCA_964552535.1 of uncultured Enterobacteriaceae bacterium. Taxonomy (GTDB): domain Bacteria; phylum Pseudomonadota; class Gammaproteobacteria; order Burkholderiales; family SG8-39; genus CAZKHE01. Next base: position 6,603 of record CAZKHE010000029.1, read on the forward strand.
GCGTGGAGCAGATACTGGATGGCGGTGATGCCGCAGCCGACGAGCACGATCAGCCGCACCGGCCAGGTCGGCATGGTGAACACGCCCTGCACGCCGAAGAAGTCGTTCTCCACCCATGCGTTGATGAACGCCGGATAGGTCGCGTAGAAGATGACGCTGCAGACGAAGACCCCGGCGAGGCTGAACAGCGTGAGGATGAAGTTGCCCGCGCGCGGATGGCGCAGCGTGAAGCCGTCGATGAAGAGGTCGGCGCGCGACATGCGGCCGTGGCGCAGCGTGCTGCCGAGCTGCAGGAACACGATCGCGATGATCGAGATCGCCACCATCTCGGCCACGCCGTCGATCGGCGCGTTGAAGAGGTCGCGCATCAGCACGTCGGCGACCATCAGCGCCATGACGGCGAAGATCAGGATCGACCCGATGCCGTTCAGCCCGTCCACCAGGTAGCCGAACGGCGAGTCGCGCTCCTCGCGCACCGACCCGGACTCGAGGTCGGTGCTCTTCTCGTAGGACATCTCCCCCTCCTCGCGGCTACAGGCGGTACACCCGCTCCGCGGTTGCGTAGAACACCTGGTGCTGCTCGTCGGGCGACAGGTCCGCGATCGACGCACGGGTGGCCTCCACCTCGTCCGCGTAGCGCGCCCACAGCTTCTCGACTGGAAAGTTGCTGCCGAACATGCAGCGCCCCGGCCCGAAGCGCTCGATGGTCTCACGCACCACCGGTCCCCAGACATCGGGCCCGCACCGATGCACGAAGGTGCCGAGCCCGGAGAGCTTGGTCACGACGTTGGGGCAGGCGGCGAGTGCATCCATGCCGGCACGCCAGGCGGCGAGGCCGGCCTCGCTGCGGTCGTGCTGCATTCCGGCGTGCATGAGCACCAGGGTCAGGTCCGGAAAGTCGCGCGCGAGGCGCGCCGCGTCCGCCATCTGCGACGGGAACACCTGCAGTTCGAACACCAGTCCGCGCCTGGCGACCTCGGCGAGGCCGCGCCGCCACGCGGCGTCGTTCATGATGTCCGGGCGGGCGGCGAAGCGGTAGAGCGGGTTCTCGTGCCAGTGGAGCTGCTGCCGGACGCCGCGCAGGTTCGGATGCTCGCGTTCGCGGTCCAGCGTCGAGCCGACATCCGGATCCGCGAGATTCGCGAAGCCCACGATGCCGTGCGGGAAGCCGTGCGCGTCCGCCACCGACTGCACCCACGCCACTTCGGCGACCTCGTCGCCCGGCGCGACGTTCACCTGCGAGTACACCGACTTCACCACGCCGCACGGGCGCGCCTCGGCGAGGTACTCGTCGATCAGGTAGTCGCGCCGGATCGGCTCGTAGTCGCCGAAGATGCGCGGGACGACCGGCCCCTGGAGCCAGGGCGTGAACGCCTGGCGCCAGAGGTGGTGATGCGCGTCGACGATCAAGGCTGGTCCCAGGCCCGCGCCGGCTTGGCGCCGCGCTTGCGCGCCGCGTCCATGTAGGCCTTCAGCACCGCGCCCGCGGGCAGCCCCTTCGCCTCGTTGGTCTTCACCCATTCCTGCGCGATGTTGGGCATGGCGTTGAACCACTTCAGGCGCTCGGCTTCCGACCACTTCACCACCGTCACCGGCGGATTCTGCTTCGCGCCGAGCTCGACCATCTGCTTCATCGCCGCCTCGTGCCGGGCGTTCACCATCTCGGACACCTTCTGCGAGTACTCGCGCCCGAGGTCGCGGAGGATCTTCTGCACCTCCGGCGGCAGCTTGGCGAAGGTGTCCTTGTTCACCGCCATCGCGCCGAAGTAGGTGGAGCCCAGGTTCACGTCGGTGACATACGGCGCCACTTCGTACACGCGCTGCGGGAAGATGCCGGTCGCGATCGACACGGTGCCCTCCGACACGCCGGTCTGGATGTCGGTGTAGTAGGTCGTCAGCGAGCCGTCCACCGCCGTGGCCCCGGTGCCTCGCATCCAGGCGGCGAGCACGCCCGGCGCCGAGATCTTCTTGCCCTTGAGATCCTCGAAGGTCCGCAGCGGGAACTTGGTCCACATCATGTACGTGTCGGCGCACGAGCCGCCGAGGTAGATGACGTTGTTCTTCTCCCACTCCGCCTTGAGTGCCGGCACCGTCTCGATCAGCTCGTTGAACACCTCGCAGACGACCTTGGGATCGGAGAAGACGCCGGGCGCGTACACCGCGACCTGGTTGAGCGGCATCTTGGCGCCTTCCAGGTTGTGGAAGACCCAGCCGATGTCGGCGATGCCCTCGCCCACGGAGGTGAGCGTGGCGTTGGCCTTGTAGAGCTGGCCGCCGTAGGCCTCGCGCCAGTTGATCTTGTACTTGTTGCCGGCCGCCTCAAGACGCTTGTTCATCTCCGGCACGACGTGCGTCTGCATCACGTTGACCCAGGGAATGGTGGGCGGATGGCTGGACGCGATGGTGAGGTTGATGGTCTGCTGCGCCATCGCGGGCGCGGACAGCAGCGTGGCCGCCGCCGCGGCCAGGGTCAGTCGCACGAGCTTCATGAGGTCTCCCGGTGGAAAAAGCCTATTGTTCCTTGTCCCAGTCGCGCAGGGGCTTCTCGCCCTTCTTGCGCAGCCCTTCCATGTAGGCCGCCAGCACGTCCTTCGCCGGCAGGCGCTTGCCTTCGTTCGCCTTCACCCAGTCGCCGGCGATGTTGGGCATGGTCTTGACCCAGTTCGTCCGCTCCGCGGCGGGCAGCTCGAACAGGCGCACCGGCGGATTCTGCCGCGCGCCGACGTCGACCATCGTCTTCAGCGCGTTGTCGTAGCGGGACATCACCTCCGCGCCGAGCCGGCGCGAGTACTCGCGGCCGACCTCCTTCATGATCTTCTGGACGTCCGGCGGAAGCTTCTGCCAGGTGTCCTTGTTGATCGCCATGCCGCCGTTGTAGAGCGCGCCCATGCCGACCTTGGTGATGTAGGGCGCAACCTCGTACACCTTGGCCGGCAGGATGCCGGTGGCGATCGACACGGTGCCCTCCGACACGCCCGTCTGGATGTCGGTGTAGTAGCTGGTGAGCGAGCCGTCCACCGCGGTGGCCCCGGTGCCGCGGAGCCACGTGCCGAGCACACCCGGCGCCGAGATCTTGCGGCCCTTCAGGTCGGCGACGGACTGGATCGGGAACTTCGTCCAGAGGTGGTAGGTGTCCACCCCGGAGGCACCGAGGAAGACGAGGTTGTTCTTGTCCCACTCGGCGCGGAGCGCGGGGTGGGTCTCGTTCAGCTCGTTCATCAGATCTAGGATGGCGGGCAGGTTGTCGGTGGCGAACGGCGCATTGGCCGAAACCTGCAGCAGCGGCATCTTCGCCGCCTCGAGGTTGCCGAACACCCACCCGATGTCGGCGATGCCCTCGGCGACCGAGGAGAGCGTGGCGTTCATCTTGTAGAGCTGGCCGCCGTAGGCCTCGCGCCACTCGATCTTGTAGCCCTTGCCGAGCGCCTCGACGCGCCGGGTGACCTCGGGCACGAAGTGCGTGGACATGAGCCCCACCCACGGCAGCGTCGTCGGGTGGCTGGAGGCGATGGTGAGCCTGAAGGTCTGCTGCGCGGCGGCGGGCGTCGCGGCTGCCGCCGCGGCGAGAGCGACGGCGGCGAGGAACGTGCGGCGTGTGGTCACGGCGGTTTGCTCCGGTGTCGTCGAGGGGGTCAGTTGGCCTTGATGCCGGCCGCGCGGATCAGCTTCTCGTTGGCGGCCATCTCGTCCTTGATGTAGGCGTCGAACTGCTCCGGGCTCATGGCCATCGGCTCGGCGCCGAGCTTGGCGAGACGCTCCTTCACCTCGGGCGAGGCGAGCGCCTTCTGCGTCTCGTCGGCGAGGCGCTTCACGATGTCGCGGGGCGTCTTCGACGGCACCAGCATGCCCACCCAGAAGTTGTAGTCGGAGTTGGGCACGCCCGCCTCGACCGTCGTGGGGACGTTGGGCAGGATCGACGAGCGCTTCGCCGAGCCCACGGCGAGGGCGAGGACCCGGCCGTCCTGGATCTGCGAGATCGCCGACACCACCGGCGAGAAGTAGTAATCGACACGCCCGGTCACCACCTCGGTGATTGCCTCCGGCGAACCCTTGAACGGCACGTGCACGGCGTCGATGCCGGCCCCGATGCGGAACTTCTCGGCGTTGAGATGGGTGGCGCTGCCGGCGCCTGCCGAGGCGTAGTTGATCGTGCCGGGCTTGGCCTTGGCGGCCGCCACCAGCTCCTGCACCGACTTGATGTTCTTCGACGGGGCGATGATGAGCACGTTGGGCAGGCTCGCCAGCGGGATCACGCCCGAGAAGTCCTTCAGCGTGTCGTACGGGAGCTGCTGGAAGGTGAAGGGGTTCACCGTGTGCGACGAGGACTGCACGAGCACCGTGTAGCCGTCCGGGTCGGCCTTGGCAACCGCCGCGGCGCCGATCGTGCCGCCGGCGCCGGCGCGGTTCTCCACGAGGACAGGCTGGCCCAGGTTGGCGCTCAGCCGGTCCGACATGGCGCGCGCCACGATGTCCGTGCCGCTGCCCGGGGTGAACGGAACGATGATGCGGATGGGTTTGGACGGCCAAGCCTGCGCGTGGGCGAGGCCGGCGCAGCCGACGGCGAGTGCGGCCGCGGCGAGCGTGAACAGACGGCGGGTGATCATCTCGAGGTTCTCCTTTGGCGTCGGGCGGTGCTGCTATGCAACGTGTCGAGTGTCGAGCCCGGACAGGCGCTCGATCAGCTTGACCGTCGCGATGTAATCGTCGTCCGCGTCGCCCATGCCGATGCACGCCTGCATGAGCTGCGCGACCACTGCAGTGACCGGCATGGCGACGCCGAGTTCCTTCCCGGCGCCGAGGATGAGGTCGATGTCCTTCTGCATCTGCACGCAGGTGAAGGTCGGCGTGAAATCGCGCTTCTTGAGCTCGACCGACTTGGCCTTCACGATCGGCGAGCCGACCGCGCTCGCGCCGACGATGTCCAGCATCTGCGTCCAGTCGAGCCCGCCGCGGCGGCCCAGCGCCAGCGCCTCGGACAGCATCGCCCCCGTGCCGGCGATCATGAGGTTGATGACCAGCTTCAGCACCCGCGCCTGCTCGGCGTCGCCGACGTAGAAGACGTTGGGCCCGAAGCACTCGAGCAGCGCTTTCGCCTCGTCGAACGCCGCGCGCGGGCCGGAGGCCATCACGGTGAGCGCCGCCTTCGCGGCCATGTGGTTGTTGCCGGACACGGTGACGCGCAGGTAACGCACCCCGTGCGCCGCCGCGGCCGCCGCCACCTCGGCGGAGGCGGCCGGCGACACCGTGCTGGTGTCGATGAACAGGGACCCGGGTGCGGCATTGGCGAGGACGCCCTCCGGCCCGAGCGCCACCGACCGCAGGGCGGCATCGTGGGGCAGCGAGGACAGGACGATCGGCGCGCGCCGCGCGACTTCCTTCACTGACGCCGCGCGCTCGCCGCCTTGCTCCGCGAGCGCGGCCACGTGCTCGGGCACCACGTCGTACGCAAGCACCGCGTGGCGCGCGGCGAGCAGGTGGCCCGCCATCGGCAGGCCCATCTTGCCGATGCCGATCCAGCCGACCAGCCTGGCGGGTGCGCTCACGGTCAGTGCGCCCGCGCCGCGCGCAGCTCGTCCATGATGCGCCGGCCCGACTCGGCCACCTGGCGCTTCTTCGCCGCGAGGTCGGCGAACAGCAGCTTCCCGCCGCGCTTGCGCCACTCGCCGGCGATCATCACCGCGTCGACGTTGGCGAGGCTCGTCTGCGTCACCACGCTGGTGACCGGGTCGTGCACCGGCCACATGTTGAGGTCGTCGGCGTCGATGACCACGAGGTCGGCCTGCTTGCCCGGCGTCAGCGTCCCGATGCGGTCTTCCATCTTCAGCATGCGCGCGCCCTCGACCGTGACCCACGCGAGCGCCTCCCGGGTGGTGATGGTCGTGGTGTCCGGCAGCTTGCCCGCGGCGCGCTTCGCGTCGTCGTTGTCGAACGCCCGCTGCGATGCGAGCGCCATGCGCGCGACGGTGAACATGTCGCCGCTGATGGAGGACTCGAGGTCCACGCCGAGCGACGGCTGGGTGCCGAGCCGGCGCAGCCGCCCGGTGATGGCGAAGCCGTGGCCCTGCGTCATCTCCGTCTCGGGCGTGAGCGAGAAGGTCACGCCGACGTCGATCATCTTGCGCAGCTGCGCGTCGCTGAGGTTCTGGCCGTGGACGATGTTGTTGTTGTCGCCGAGCAGGCCCTCGGCCGCGAGGCGGTCCCAGCCGTCGGGCGTGCGCGCCTCGGCGCCGGCGCAGTGCATGCTCGCGATCAGGCCGAACTCGCGCGCGAGCTTGAAGTCGTGCACCGCGACGTCGTAGGTCGAGTAGTGCGGACCGAGGATCGCGAGCCCGAGGGTCATGAGGCCGTCGCGGCTGGCGAAGCGTCCCTTCAGCAGGCGCTCGACCTCGCTGCGCGGATGCGGCATCTCCCAGAACGGCTTCTGCCCCGGCTTCGGATCGGGCTTGGGCGAGCCGTGGAAGAACGCGGCGCGGATGCCGGATTCCGCGAGCCCCTCGATGCCCGCGTCGGTGTGCGCCGGCGTCGGGTTGTTGTGGCACCAGTCCACCAGCGTCGTCGTGCCGTTGTTGATCTGGTTGAGCGCGCCGACCAGGTTCGCGACGCGGATGTCCTCGGGCTTGAACATGGTCGCGAGCCCCGCGTGCATGTTGCGGAAATACTCGAGGATCGTCCAGTTGCCGGCGACGCCGCGCAGGCTCGTCTGCCAGGTGTGCATGTGCGCGTTGACGAGGCCGGGAATCACGATCTTGCCGGCCCCGTCCACGATCTGCGCGCCGTCGGCGGACACCGACGGCCCGACCGAGGCGATGCGGTCGTTCTCGATCAGGACGTCCCCGGTCGCGAAGTCGCCGAGCTTCGCGTCCATCGTGACGACGGTTGCGCCCTTGATGAGCGTGCGGGCCATGTCCTCCTCCTCAGTCCTGGAGCCCGTCGGAGACGGGTACGTTCTCCGCCTTCAACTCGATGCCCGATGCGCGCGCCTGCTCCAGCAGCAGGGTGGCGAAGTCGATGTCGCCCGGCCGCACGTTCGCGTTCGCCGCGCACACCATGCGCGTGGCCGCGGCCACCGGCATCGGCACGCCGTACTTCTTGGCGGCGGTGAGGCCGAGGTCCATGTCCTTCAGCAGCAGCGTCGGCGTGAAGGTCGTCGTGAAGTCGAGGTTCACCAGCGCCGGGGTCTTGTAGCGCGTGTACATCGAGCCCATCACGCTGTTGTTGATCGCCTCGAGGAACACGTGGCGCGGGATGCCGGCCTTCTCCGCCATCACGGTGATCTCGCACAGCGACTGGATGACGACGCCGAAGATGGTGTTGTGCGCGATCTTCCAGACGCGCGCCAGCTCGCCTTCGCCGACGTAGGTCACGCCGCGGCCCAGCAGCGCGAGCAGCGGCTTCACGCGCTCGTACTCGGCCTTCGGGCCGGAGGCGACGACGTACAGCTTGCCCGCCTTGCCGACCTTCGCATTGCCCGACACCGGTGCGCACACGTAGGCGATGCCCCGCGATTCGAGCTCGGTCCGGATTTCCGCGGAGCCGGTGTCGGAGATCGACGAGCAGTCCACCACCACCTTCGGCTTGCCCTTCCCGGAGAGCACGCCGCCGGCGCCGAAGAGCACCTCCTTCACGTCCTCGGTCTCGGACACCATCGTGAACACCACCTCGCAGCCGGCGAGGTCGGCCTTGCTGTCGACGATGGTCGCGCCCACTTCGGCCAGGGGATCCGCCTTGGACCGCGTGCGATTCCACACCTTGACGTTGTGGCCGCCCTTGACCAGGCGCGCCGCCATCGCCTCACCCATGCGGCCGAGGCCGATCCAGCCGACGTTGATTGCCGTGCTCATGCTTCCTCTTTCTCCTGATGTGACGGCGCGACCGCTAGAGGATCTCGCGCTTGCCGTCGGAATAGGTGATCTTCACCGTCACGGTGCCTTCGTTGAGCAGCCACGGACGGACGGTGAAGGTCCGCGCGCCGCTCTTGTGCATGGGGTCCGACGCGGCGATGGCCCTCGCTTCGTCGAGCGAGGCCGCGCGGATGATGACCATGCCCTCGCCCTCCCAGCGCTCGCCGTCGTCGGTCCAGAACGGGCCCGCGCCGAACATGATGCCGCGGCACTCGAGGTCGACCTGGAACTCGAGGTGCGGCCCGAGATTCTCCATCACCGGACCCAGGCCGTTCACCGGCCGGGTGAATACCGCGTAGAGCTGCTTCTGCAGCATGCCCCTGGATGCCTGCAGGACGTCACCCACCTTCACGACCGGATCGGCCATTGAACGTTCCTCCTTTGTCGGTAGACGGCCCGGGCCGCGGATGCGGCCCGTTCCTCAGGCTGCGGCGTCGCTCGGGGCGATCATCTTCTGCAGCTTGTTGCCCTCCGCCGGCTTCAGCACGAAGTCGAACTGCGCCTCGCAGAACGGCGCCTTCAGGCCGGCCTTCTGCGCGGCCTCGGCGGACGCGTTCTGCTTGAAGTCCACGATCAGCGACGGCTTCACGCCGAACACGACGTCGCTCTCGATGTAGGGATCGCCCTTCACGAAGAGGTGCGTGACGAGCGTCTCGTAGCCGGGCGCGGTCACCGCCACGTGCAGGTGCGCGGGGCGCATCGGGTGGCGGCCCATGCGATCGAGGATCAGGCCGACCGGTCCGTCGGTAGGCACCGGATAGCTCGTCGGCTTGATGGTGCGGAACCAGTAGCGGCCCTGTGCGTCGGTCTTGAGACGGGCGCGCAGCTTGTGCTCGTCGAACGAATCGAGCTGCACGTCGTAGAAGCCCTCGTCGTTGGACTGCCACAGGTCGAGCACGGCGCCCGCGACGGGCTTGCCGTCGGTGCCGATGACGCGGCCGTGGCAGAACGTCGGCTCGCCCTTCCACCCCGGGGCCATGTCGCCGCCGTTCTCGATCTCCGGCGCCCCGTGCACGAAGAAGGGGCCGAGGACGGTGTTCTGCGTGCATTCCTCGGGCCGGCGGTGGTTGATCGCGTCCACCAGCATCGACACGCCGAGCACGTCGGAGAGCAGGATGAATTCCTGGCGCTTGTCGTCGCACTTCTGGCCGGTGGCGGTGAGGAACTTGATGCCCTCGAACCACTCCTCCTCGGTCAGCTCGACCTCGCGGACGAACGCGTGCAGGTGCTTGATGAGCGACGACATGATCTGCTTGAAGCGCGGGTCGGTGTCGTTCGCGATGCGCGCGAGAACCGCGGCCTCCAGCGTTTCCTCGATGCTGCGGGTGCTCGACATGTCTCTCCTCCTTGTGATGACGGCGCCGGTGCGCTGCACCGGCCGGAACTCAGGCCGGACGCCGCCCGTGCCAGGCGTCGTCCAGCAGCTTGCGGATGCCCTCCCGCTCGATCGGGCGCGGATTCCAGTACGGCGACTGCGCGGCAAGGTCGGCGGCGCGATCGAGCGCATCGCCCGGCATGCCGAGGTCGCGGAGCGCGGTGGGCGCGCCGAGCGAGTGCGCGAGGTCGAACAGGCCCTGCGCGGCGTTCGCGGTGCCGAGCGCGCGTGCGATGCGCGCCATCGCCTCCGGCGCCGCCGCGGCATTGTAGGCGGTTGCGTGGGGCAGGACCACGGTGTGCGTTTCGGCGTGGGGCAGGTTCCAGGTGCCGCCGAGGGTATGGCAGAGCTTGTGATGCAGCGCGCCACCGACGGTGCCGAACACCACGCCGCACAGGCACGCGCCGTACAGGCAGTCGGACCGCGCGTCGAGATCCTGCGGATTCGACACGAGCCGGCGCAGGCCGTCGGCGAAGGCCCGGATGCCCTCCTCGGCCATCAGCGAGGTCACCGGATTGGCGTCCTGCACGTAGAAGCCTTCGACCGCGTGGGCGATCGCGTTGATCGCGCTGGTCACCGACAGGCCGAGCGGCAGGGTAAGCGTGAGCGTGGGATCGTAGATCACCGTCTTCGGCATCACGCGCGCGTCGCGTCCGGTCTTCTTGATGCCGCCCTCGGTCAGACCGTACACCGGCGTCATCTCGCTGCCGGCGTACGTGGTCGGGATGGCGATGATCGGCAGCCCGGAGTCGAGCGCGATCGCCTTGCCGAGCCCGGTGGTCGACCCGCCGCCGATCGCCACCGCGCAGTCGGCCCCGAGGCGCTTTGCCTCGTCGCGCGCCTCGCGCGCGGTCTCGATCGGCACGTGCATGACGGCGCGGGGGAAGACGCCGGCGCAGCGTTCGCCGAGGCGGCGGGCGACGTCATCGGCCTGCGCCCGCTGCTCGGGGGTGGAGAGGACCAGCGCGCGGCGGGCGCCAAGGGCGGTGATCTCCCGCGGGAGATCGTCGAGGGCGCCGAGGCCGAAGACGACGCGCGAGGGAAGCTGGTTGTAGATGAACGGTTTCATTCGCCCCCCGCCGCCGTGCCGTGCGCCGCCGCGGTCCGGGCGTGGAGGTCGCGCAGCGCGGTCAGCTCCGCGGCCGTCGGGGCCGGCGTCCGGACGAGCTCCGGCGCGACCTTGAGCGTCCAGCCGGTCGCCTCCTGCGCCTGCGCCACGGTGCAGCCCGGATGCAGCGCGGTGAGCGTCAGCTCCTTCGTCACCGGATCGGGCGTGAGCACGCCGATGTCGGTGATCACCGCGGTGGGGCCCTTGCCGCGCGCCCCCGACTGCTCGCGGGCATCGCCGCCGGTGAGGTAGCCCGCCGAGGTGATGAAATCCAGTTTCTCGATGAAGGCGCGCTTCGACTGCTTGAGGATGATCCACACCTCGCCGGCACTGGAAGCGATCTCCGGCGCCCCGCCGGCGCCCGGCAGCCGCGTCCGCGGCTTGTTGTAGTCGCCGATGACCGTGGTGTTGATGTTGCCGAACTTGTCGATCTGCGCCGCGCCGAGGAAGCCCACGTTCACGCGCCCGCCCTGGAGCCAGTAGCGGAAGATCTCCGGCACCGAGACCACGGTGTCAGCGTACTCGGCGAGCTCCCCATCGCCGATGGACAGCGGCAGCACGTCGGGCTTCGCGCCGATGGTGCCCGACTCGTAGATCAGGACGACGTCCGGCGCGTGGGTGATGCGCGCGAGGTTCGCCGCGGCCGAGGGCATGCCGATGCCGACGAAGCACACCGTGCCGTTCGCGAGGCGCCGCGCCGCCGCGATGGTCATCATCTCGGTCGGCGTGTAGTCCACCGCCGCGCTCACGCCGCCACTCCCGCGGCCGCGATGCTCTGGCGGAACTCGGCGAAGTCGCGGGTACCCATCACGTGCCGCTCCATCCACGCGCGGAAGGTGTCGCGATCGCGGGAGATCGCGTCCCACGCCTTGCAGAACGCGTTGTCGCGCTTGTAGTAGCCGTGCGCATACGAGGGGTGCGCGCCGCCAGGCACCGCGCACACCGCCGAGATCACCCAGTGCGGGAGCACGGTCGAATTCATGTGCGCGCCGAGGTCGTCCACGATCTCCTCCACGGTGACGATCGCGCGCTTCGCCGCGAGCACCGCCTCCTTCTGGATGCCGACGATGCCGTAGATCAGCACGTTCCCCTTGCGGTCGGCCTTCTGCGCGTGGATCACGGTGACGTCCGGGTTGATGGCCGGGGTCGCCGCGAGCCGCTCCCCGGTGAACGGGCACTCGATGAAGCGGATGCGATCGTTGTACTTGGGCAGGTCGCTGCCGACGTAGCCGCGCATCACCGCGAACGGCAGCCCGGACGCGCCGGCCTGGTAGCGCGCCGCCATGTCGGCGTGGCTGTGCTCCTGGATCGCGACGGGGTTCGGCCAGCCCTTCTCGATCGCCTCGCGGAAGCGGTGCAGCGAGCCGACGCCCGGGTTGCCGCCCCAGGAGAAGACGAGCTTCTCGGCGCAGCCCATCCCGACCAACTGGTCGTAGACGATGTCCGGCGTCATGCGCACCAGCGTCAGCCGGCGGCGGCGCTGCCGCACGATCTCGTGGCCGGCGGCGAACGGGATGAGGTGGGTGAACCCCTCCATCGCCACCGTGTCGCCGTCGCGCACGAATGCGGCGACGGCCTCCTGCAACGACATGATCTTGCTCATGCACCCTGTCCTGGTGTCGGGCGGTCTCGCGACGTCCGTCGCCTGCGCGCGGACGCCTTGCGGGGCGCGGCGGGAACGATTTCGTCCGGCGTGGCGACGATCGCTCCTCGACGCGGATTTGCGCGTGTGGCGTCTGTTTGTCGCAGTTCGCTTTTGTTCTATTAGCGAACTTAAGTTCGTATAGCGGCCATTGAAGCAAACGGCCGTTCGTGTGTCAAGGGATCGGCGAGCGCTTTCGACGGTGCACCGCAGCGAAGGCACGCGGTTCCGGCCGCTCGCCGCGGCTGCGCCCGATTGACACGCCGCACGCGCGACGCGCATCCTCGCGCCCTTTCCCCCGAAGCTGGACTTCCCCTCATGCGCATCGTCTCCTTCCTGCACGACCAGCGCCCGCGCCTCGGCGTCGTCCGCGGCGACACGGTCATCGATCTCGCCGCCGCCGCCCCCGCGCTGCCCACCGAACTCGCCGCGCTGCTCGCCGCCGGCGGCCTGCAGGCGGCCGCCGATGCCGCCGCCAAGGCCCCGGCCGCGGCGCACCGCCCGCTCGCCGGCCTGCACTTCCTGCCCACCGTCGGTGCGCCCGGCAAGATCGTGTGTCTCGGCCTGAACTACGTCGATCACGCCGCCGAGGGCGGCCACGCGAAGCCCGAGTACCCGAGCCTCTTCCTGCGCTGCACGACGTCGCTCGTCGGCCACGGCCAGCCGATCCTCCGCCCGCGCTGCTCGACCGCGCTCGATTACGAGGCGGAGCTCGTCGCGGTCGTCGGCAAGCGCGCCCGGCACGTGAAGAAGGCGGACGCGTACGAGTACGTCGCCGGCTACGCGTGCTTCAACGACGGCTCGGTGCGCGACTACCAGCGCAAGACCGGCCAGTGGACCATCGGCAAGAACTTCGACGCGACCGGCGGGTTCGGCCCGTGGTTCGTCACCGCCGACGAGCTGCCGCCCGGCGCCGCGGGCCTGCGCATCCGCTCCATCCTCAACGGCCAGACGATGCAGGATGCGAACACGAGCGACATGCTGTTCCCGGTGGCCGAGACCATCGAGATCCTCTCCGAATGCATGACGCTCGAGCCGGGCGACGTGCTGGTGATGGGCACGCCGGCGGGCGTCGGCTATGCGCGCAAGCCGCCGGTGTGGATGAAGGCCGGCGACACCATCGACATCGACATCGAGGGCGTCGGCGTGCTGAGCAATCCGATTGCCGACGAGTAAGGCGCGCCGCCTGCGGGATCAGGCGGCCAGGAGGTGCGTGATCGCATCCCAGAGCAGCTTGATCCCGGTCACCAGCATCGCCCAGTAGGAGATGCGGTAGAAGAGCGCGTCGCTCTTCACCCGCCCCTGCAGCCACTTGCCGAGCCACACCCCGAGCGGCACCAGCGGCGTCAGCGCCAGCGCGGTCACGATGTTGGCGCCGCCGAGCTGGCCGAGCAGCCCGTACGGCACCAGCTTCGCGAAGTTGACGTACGAGAAGAACCAGACCGTCGTCCCCACGTAGAGCGCGCGGTCCATCCGCTGCGGAATCAGGTACACGTACGCGGGCGGCCCGCCGGCGTGCGCGATGGTGCTGGTGAAGCCCGACAGCGTGGACCAGGGCAATCCCTTCTTCCACGACGCCTGCGTCGGCGGACGGGGGCGACGCGCCCAACCGAACAGGTTGTTGAGCCCGAAGGCCACCGCGATGCCGCCGGTGATGAGCTTCACTGCGTCGTCGGACAGCGTGCCGAAGGCAAAGCCCCCGAGGGCGATCCCGACCGTTGCGCCGGTGACGAGGATCTTCATGTTGCGCCGATCCCATACGCCGCGATAGGCCGAGAGGCCCCACAGGTCGATGATGCACAGGACCGGCAGCATGATCGCCGCGGCCTGCACCGGCGAGATCACGAGCGACAGCACCGGCACCGCCATGCCGGCGAACACGCCGGGGAAGCCCGTCTTCGAAATGCCGGTGAGGATGACGACCGGGATCGCGACGGCGTAGAACCAGGGATCGGTGATGAGCAAGGCGTGGGCTGCGGACGTGCGGAGCCGCGCAGTGTAGTCGCATCGCTAGAATGGCGCGAGGCGCGACGACACGAGAGGAGCCGGCCATGCCCCGCAAACGCCCCGAGGAACTGCGCAGCCACCGCTGGTACGGGGTGAACGACCTGCGCTCCTTCGGCCACCGCTCGCGCACCGCGCAGATGGGCTACGACCGCTCCGACTACGCCGGCAAGCCGGTGATCGCGATCCTCAACACCTGGAGCGACATCAATCCCTGCCACACCCACTTCCGCCAACGCGTGGAGGAAGTGAAGCGCGGCGTGTGGCAGGCGGGCGGGTTTCCGGTGGAGATGCCGGCCATCACGCTCTCGGAGCCGTTCCAGAAGCCCACGACCATGATGTACCGCAACCTGCTCGCGATGGAAGCCGAGGAGCTGCTGCGCTCGTATCCGGCCGACGGCGCCGTGCTCATGGGCGGCTGCGACAAGACCACGCCGGCGCTCATCATGGGCGCCACGTCGATGAACCTGCCGGCCATCTTCATGCCCGCCGGGCCGATGCTGCGCGGCGACTTCCGCGGCCAGTTCCTCGGCTCGGGGTCCGACGTGTGGAAGTACTGGGCGGAACTGCGCGCGGGCGCCATCACGGTCGAGGACTGGTCGGGCATCGAGAACGGCATCGCGCGCGCCCCGGGACACTGCATGACCATGGGCACGGCCTCCACGATGACCAGTGCCGCCGAGGCGATGGGCCTCACGCTTCCCGGCGCCGCGTCGATCCCGGCGGCCGACTCGCGCCACGCGGCCATGGCGACGCTCACCGGCAGGCGCATCGTGGACATGGTGTGGGAGGACCTGAAGCCGTCGGACATCCTCGACGCGCGCGCGATCCGCAACGCCGTCACCACCGTGCTCGCGCTCGGCGGCTCGACCAACGCGATCGTGCATCTCATCGCCATGGCGCGCCGCGCCGGGGTGGCGCTGACGCTGGACGACTTCGATGCGCTCGCGCGCACGACGCCGCTCATCGCCGACGTGCGCCCCGCGGGGCGTTTCCTGATGGAGGACTTCTTCTACGCCGGCGGCCTGCGCGCGCTGCTCGCGCGCCTGGGGGACCGCCTCGCGCTCGACGCCCGCACCGCGAACGGCCGCACGCTCGGCGAGAACATCGCCGGCGTGAAGGTCTACAACGACGAGGTGATCCGGCCGCTCGACCGTCCGCTGGTCGCCGCCGACAGCCTCGCCGTGCTGCGCGGCAATCTCGCGCCCGACGGCGCGGTGATCAAGCCCGCGGCGGCGGAGGCGCGGCTGCATCGCCACGCCGGACCGGCGGTGGTGTTCGCCGACTACAACGACATGGCGGCGCGGATCGACGATCCCGCCCTCCCGGTCACGCCGGACTCGGTGCTGGTGCTGAAGCACGCCGGCCCGCTCGGCGCGCCGGGCATGCCGGAGTGGGGCCAGCTGCCGATTCCGAAGAAGCTGCTGGCGCAAGGCGTGCGCGACATGGTGCGCATCTCCGATGCGCGCATGAGCGGCACGAGCTACGGCGCCTGCGTGCTGCACGTCGCCCCGGAGAGCTTCATCGGCGGGCCGCTCGCGCTGGTGCAGGACGGCGACGTGATCGCGCTCGACGTGCCGGCGCGGACGCTCGAGCTGCGCGTGCCGGAGGCGGAGCTCGAGCGCCGGCGCGCCGCGTGGCGGCCGCCGCCGCCGCGCTACGGCCGCGGCTACGGCGCGATCTTCTCGCGGCACGTGACGCAGGCGAACGAAGGCTGCGACTTCGATTTCCTGGAGCGCGGCGCGCCGACGGCGGATCCGGAGATCCACTGACACCGAGCGGGCAACGGGGGAGGCTCCCCCTTGTCCGCGGATCTCCTAGCGCCGCTCCGCCGCCACGCGGGCGCCCTTGCGCATCGCGATCGCCTCGCGCAGCGCCCCGCCGATCACGCTCGCCATGGTCATCGGCAGGTACGTCGCGCCCATCGACGCGTAGCGGTTGAAGTCCATCGGCGACGACGCCAGCACGCCGGAGGCGACGCCGGCCTGCTGCGCCTTGGTGAAGATGGTCTGCAGCGTCTCCTGCACCCGCGGGTGCATGTTGTCCCCCGCGTGGCCCATCGACAGCGCGAGGTCCGAGAGGCCCACGAACAGGCAGTCGACGCCGGGCACGGCGAGGATGGCGTCGAGGTTCGTCACCGCCTCGGCGGTCTCGATCATCAGCACGATCGCGACGCCCTCGTTCGCGCGCGCGATCTGCGCCCCGCCGCCGAAGAAGGTGTAGCCCCCGGCGCGCGCCGTGAACGCCGAGCTGCGCTTGCCGAGCGGCGGGTACTTGCACGCCTCCACGATGCGGCGCGCCGCGGCGGCGTCGTTCACCATCGGGACCTGCACGCCGGAGGCGCCGGCATCCAGCACGCGCAGGATGTCGGCCTCGGCGGTGCGCACGATCGGGATCGTGCCGGCGCAGCGCGCGGCGCGGATCATGTGTTCGGTGGTCTCGAGGCTCTGCGGCCCGTGCTCGTTGTCCACGATCACGAAGTCGAACCCGGCGTAGCCGCACATCTCGACGAGCGCGGGACTCGGGAAGCCGACGAACATGCCGGCGAGCGGCAGGCCGCCGCGCAGCAGTGCGGGAAGACGGGTATCGATGGCGCTCACCGGGGCTCTCGGGCGTTGCGTGCGATGCCGCGGATGTTAACCGAGCAGTCCGGCCCTGTAGAATCGGACGATCGCATGCGATCAGGGAGAAGACGGTGGACCTGCCCGTCAACACGTTCAAGCGCGCCATCCTGGCGGGCCGCCAGCAGATCGGGCTGTGGTGCAGCCTCTCGTCCAACCTGGCGATGGAGGCGGTCGCGGGCAGCGGCTTCGACTGGCTGCTCATCGACACCGAGCATTCGCCCAACGAGCTCGACATGGTGCTCACGCAGCTCCAGGCGTGCGCGCCCTACCCCTCGCACCCGATCGTCCGCCCGGCGTGGAACGACATGGTGCTGATCAAGCGCTTCCTCGACATCGGCGCGCAGACCCTGCTGATCCCCTACGTGCAGACCGCCGAGGAGGCGGCCAGCGCGGTGGCGTACACGCGCTATCCGCCGAAGGGCGTGCGCGGCGTCGCCGCCGCCACGCGCGCCTCGCGCTTCGCCCGCGTCAAGGACTACGCGAAGCGCGCCGACGAGGAGATCTGCGTGCTGGTGCAGATCGAGACGCGCCAGGGCCTCGACAATCTCGAGGAGATCGCGAAGGTCGACGGGGTGGACGGCGTCTTCATCGGCCCCGGCGACCTCGCGGCCGACATGGGCCACATCGGCGACATCCCGCACCCGGACGTCCAGCGCGCGATCGACGACGCCATCCGGCGCATCCGCGCCTGCGGCAAGGCGCCCGGGATCCTGATGGGCGACGAGAAGCTGGCGCGCCGCTACATCGAGCTGGGGTGCCTGTTCACCGCGGTGGGGGCGGACATCGTCATGCTCGCGCGCGGCAGCGAAGCGCTGTGCGCGAAGTACAAGCAAGGCTGAACGACGTCTTCCGAGGCCCCGCCATGACCGTCGAAATCCTCTCCGTCTCGAACATGTACGCGCCCTCGCTCGAGCGGCTGGAGCGCGAGTTCACCGTGCACAGGCTCTGGGCCGCGCCCGACCGGGACAAGCTCCTCGCCGAAGTCGCCCCGCGCATCCGCGGCGTCCAGACCTCCGGCTTCACCGGGCTCTCGGCGCAGGTCATCGACGCGCTGCCGAAGCTCGAGATCGTCGCCTCGTTCGGCGTCGGCGTCGATGCGGTGGACTTCGACGCCACCCGTCGCCGCGGCATCGTCGTCACCAACACGCCGGACGTGCTCAACGACTGCGTCGCCGACCTCGCCCTCGGCCTGATGATCGCCGCCGCGCGCCGCATCCCGCAGGGCGACGCGTTCACGCGTGCCGGCAAGTGGCTGCAGGGCAACATGCCGCTCGCGATGCGCGTCACCGGCGCGCGCCTGGGCATCCTCGGCCTCGGACGCATCGGGCGCGCAATCGCCAAGCGGGCCGCGGGCTTCGACATGCAAGTTGCCTATCACAGCCGCCGCCCGGTGGCCGACGTCCCCTACCGCTACTACGACAAGCTGGTGGACCTCGCGCGCGACTCCGACTTCCTCGTCGTGATCGCCCCCGGCGGCAAGGAGACCTTCCACATCGTGGACGAGGCCGTGATGCGGGCGCTCGGCACCAAGGGCGTGCTCGTGAACGTCGCGCGCGGCTCGCTGGTGGACGAGCAGGCGCTGCTGCGGGTGCTCCAGGAAGGCGCGCTGGGCGGCGCGGCGCTCGACGTGTTCGAGGACGAGCCGCGCGTGCCCGAGGCGTTCTTCACGCTGGACAACGTGGTGCTCTCGCCGCACGTGGGCAGCGGCACGCACCACACCCGCAAGGCGATGGGCGACCTGACCGTGGACAATCTGATCGCGTACTTCTCCGGCAAACCGGTGCTGACGCCGGTGCCGTAGCGGCATGCGCATCCCGCGAGACCGGCTCCAGCGGCAGATCGAAGCGATCCTCGTCGCGTGGGGCATGAGCGAGGCCCACGCGGCGATCACCGCGGCGCGGCTCACCGACGCCGACATCCGCGGCATCGACTCGCACGGCGTGACGCTGATGCCGCTCTACCAGGAGCTCCGGGCGCAGCACCAGATCAACTTCCGCCCGGACATCCGCGTCGTCCGCGACAACCCGGTCACGGCGCTCATCGACGCCGATCACGCGCTCGGCCACGTGCCCTCGACGCAGGCGATCGACCTCGCCATCGAGAAGGCGCAGCGCAACGGCCTCGCGGCGGTCGCGGTGCGCAGTTCCAACCACTACGGCGCCGCCGGCGTGTACGCGCTGCGCGCCGCCGACGCCGGCCTCATCGGCCTGTCGTTCACCTCGGTGTGGCACGGCACGACCGTACCGACGTTCGGCGCGGACGGCATGTTCGGCACCAATCCCATCGCGTTCGTCGCGCCGGGCAAGAGCCACCGCGTGTTCTACCTCGACATGGCGACCTCGACCGTCGCCGTCGGCAAGCTCAAGCTCGCGCAGATCCACGGGCGGCCGCTCGCGCCCGGCTGGGCGCTGGACGCCAACGGCGCGGTCACCACCGACGCGGCGCACGCGCTCGAGGACGTGCGCCTCACGCCGCTCGGCGGCACGCGCACGATGTCGAGCCACAAGGGTTACGGTCTCGCCGCCATGGTGGAGGTGCTGTGCTCGATGGTGCCCGGCGCCTGGTACTGGGCCACGCGCGCGGCGCGCCATCCGGGCGAGCACTACTGGAACATCGGCCACTTCTTCCTCGCGATGGACCCGGACCAGTTCCGCGAGGCCGGCGAGTTCGAGGACGACCTCGACGACATGATCGACGCGCTGCACGCGACGCGGCGCGCCGATCCGGACCAGCCCGTCCTCGTGCCGGGCGATCCCGAGCGGATCGCGATGGCCGACCGTGAAGCGCACGGCATCCCGGTGCCGGACAACCTGCTCGCGCAGGTGCGCGCCCTCGCGGCGGACGCCGGCGCCGCGTGGATGCTCTAGCGCCGCCGCACCCCCGGGACGCCGCTTGACCGAACGCACCGACTGGACCGCGGTCTGGGTCGCGCTCGTCGCGGGCGTCGTGGCGGCCGCGTACATCGGCAAGCTGCCGCCGGCGCTGCCGCTGCTCAAGGCGGAACTCGGCCTGTCGCTCGTCGCCGCCGGCTGGGTGGTGTCCACGTTCAACGTCATCGCGATCGCGGGCGCGCTGTTCTTCGGCCTCGTCGCCGACCGCGTCGGGGCGCTGCGCTTCTGCCTGCTCGGCTTCGCGCTGCTGTGCGTCGGCGGTCTGGTCGGCGCCGCTGCGGCAGGCACCCCGGTGCTGCTCGCCTCGCGCATCGTGGAGGGCGCCGGCTTCATCGCAGTGGCCGTGTCGGCCCCGTCGCTGATCGCGGCGGCCGCCGCGCCGCAGGACCGCCGCCTGGTGCTCGCGCTCTGGAGCATCTACATGCCCTTCGGCATCGCGCTCACCGTGCTCGCCTCCACCCCGACGCTGGCGGCGGCCGGCTGGCGCGGATTGTGGGTGGCGGCGGTGCTGGCCACCCTCGCCTGCCTCGCCGGCGTCTGGCGATTCCGCGCGACGTTCGCGCGGCCGAAGGGCGGCGGGCGGCGGCTGGCCGACCTCGTCGCGCCGCTGCGCGAGCCCGCGCCCTGGGCGGTCGCCATCGCGATGGGGCTCTACACGCTGCAGTGGATGGCGGTGATGACCTGGCTGCCCACGTACCTGGTACAGACGCGCGGGGCGTCGCCGCTCGCCGCCGCGTCGCTCACCGCCATCTTCTCGACCGCGAACATGCCGGGCATCCTGCTCGGAACCTGGCTTTTGCAGCGCAACGTGCCGCGCGGCCGGCTCATCGTGGCCACGTTCGTCCTCATGGCCCTGTGCGACATCGCCATCTTCTCCGCCGACGCGCCCGATGTCCTGCGCTACGCCGCCGTGCTCGGCCTGTCGTGCTTCGGCGGCATGATCCCGGCCGCCGTGATGTCCTCGTCCCAGCGCTACGCGCACTCGCCGGCCCAGGTGGGCGGGCTGCAGGGGCTGATCGTGCAGTTGTCGAACGTCGGCCAGTTCACCGGTCCGCTCGCGGTCGCGGCGGTGGTGTCGGCGACGGGACGCTGGGAGTCGGCGCTGGGGGTGGTGTTGGCCGCGTCGGGCCTCGGCCTTGCCCTCGGCATCGCGGTCGGCCGCTTCGAGCGCCGCCTGCCGGCCGGGGTTTGAGGCAGGTCAAGCCTTCCGGGCCTGCCGGTGTAACGATGGCGGTGTCGCCCCGCTCGGGGACCACCGCCAGGCAAGGAGGGTTGCATGACCTACAAGACCATACTGGTGCACATGGACACCGGCGAGCGCGCGGCGACGCGCCTCGCGTTCGCGCTCGAGATCGCCGGCCGCGCCAATGCGCACCTCGTCGGCCTGCATGCCGTGTCCGCTCCGCGCATTCCCGCTTACGCCGCCGTCGAAGGCGGCGACCGCATGCGCGAGTACCAGGAGAAGGCGCTGGCCGAGCTCGCCGCCCGGGCCAGGGCCACGTTCGACCGCATCGCACGATCCAGCGGCTACCCCAGCCTGGAGTGGCGCGAGAGCCAGGGCGATGCCGCCGAGGTGGTGCCGCTGCACGCGCGCTACGCCGACCTGGTGATCCTGGGACAGTCCAACGGCGCGGAGGCGACCGGCGTCGAGGCCGACTTCGTGGACCGCGTGCTGCTTGCGGCCGGTCGTCCGGCCCTGGTCATTCCCTACGCCGGCACCTTCAAGGAAGTCGGGACGCGCGTGCTGGTCGCATGGAACGCCAGCCGCGAGGCGACCCGGGCGGTCACCGACGCCCTGCCCCTGCTGCAGCAGGCGGACGAGGTCAACGTGGTGGCGTTCAATCCGGACGGCTCCCCGCACGGCGAGGTGCCGGGCGCCGACATCGCGCTGTTCCTCGCCCGGCACGGCGTGAAGGTCACCGTCTCGCACGAGCGCGGCCGGGACATCGACGTCGGCAACCTGCTGCTGTCGCGCGCCGCCGACATGGACGTGAACCTGATCGTCATGGGGGCGTACGGCCATTCGCGCATGCAGGAGCTGATCCTCGGCGGCGCGACGCGCACGATCCTGCAGTCGATGACCGCGCCGGTGCTGATGAGCCACTGAGCGGCCTCGGGGTCTCCACCCGGGGACGACCGCGTAGCGAAGGCCGTACCGCCGCGGCGAAGGGGACGCGCCTCCCCTCTCCGCGGCAAGCGGAGGGCTAGCCTTCGGCCTTCCGCGTCCGGTCCATCACCGTCATCGCCGACGCGATGATGCTCGACACGTCGGAGAGGTTCGACGGCACGATCAGGGTATTGCCGGCCTTGGCGAGATTGCCGAACGCCTGGATGTAGAGCTCGGCGACCTTCAGGTTCGCGGCGCTCATCCCGCCGGGGGTGTTCATCGCCTCGGCCACCGTGGTGACCGCGGAGGCGGTCGCCTCCGCGATCAGCCGGATCGCCGTCGCCTCGCCCTGCGCCTTGTTGATCTGCGCCGTCTTCTCGCCCTCGGACTTGAGGATGTCCGACTGCTTCGCGCCCTCGGCGAGGTTGATCTCCTCCTGCTTCTGGCCCTCGGACTTGGCGATCAGCGCGCGCTTCTCGCGCTCGGCGGTGATCTGCTGCTGCATCGCGCGCAGGATCGCCTCCGGCGGCGTCAAGCTCTTCACCTCGTAGCGCAGCACCTTGATGCCCCAGGGCCGCCCGGCCTGGTCGAGCACCGAGACCACCGAGCGGTTGATCTCGTCGCGGCTCTCGAGCACGCGATCGAGCTCCATCTTGCCGATCTCGCTGCGCAACGTGGTCTGCGCGAGCTGGGTGATCGCCATGATGTAGTCCGAGGTGCCGTAGGAGGCGAGCTTCGCGTCGGTCACCTGGTAGTAGACGATGCCGTCGACCGCCAGCTGCGTGTTGTCCTTGGTGATGCACACCTGCTCGGGGACGTCGAACGGCACCTCCTTCAGCGAGTGCCGGTAGGCGACGCGGTCCACCACCGGGATGATCAAGTTGAGGCCCGGCTGCAGGGTCTCGTGGTACTTGCCGAGGCGCTCCACCACCCAGGCGTACTGCTGCGGCACCACGCGGATGCCCTCGATGACGAACACGACCGCCAGCGCGAGGATGAAGAACGGGATGGTGAAGGCGCGCGTCGCGTCGATGACCGCGAGCACGATCGACAGGAACACCACGATGACGATCTTCGGCAGCATGCCACTCTCCCTCGGGGGTTTCGGTGCGGCGGCCTGCGCGGCGCGCCGCTTGATGAGCGTCTCGGCCTGGCGCATCGCCTGCGCCAGGTCCGGCTCGCGCAGGCCCTTGCCCTGCGCGACGCCCTTCACCATCTTGAGCAGCGCCTCGCGGCGCTTCTGGTCGTCGCTCACCCGCCGGCCCTCGCCTGCAGGACGCGCGCGGTGCGCGTGCGGTGGGGCAGCCCGGCGGGGGTCACGCCTTGTCCTTGGCGACGGTGAGCACGTTCCCGTCCACGGCGCGGATGTAGAACACCTCGCCGGCCTCGCCGCGATGCTCGCCCTCGATGCGCGCATCCCAGAGCGCGTCGCGATACCTGACCCGCGCGAGGCGGTCGGCGCGGCTCACCCACTCGTCGAGCGTCACCGGCTGGCCGAGATCGAGCGACGGCATCTGCGTCCCGCGGCGCGCCCGGCGCACCCGATTCACCCACAGCACGCCCGCGATCGCCACGCCGGCGCCCACCAGCGACTGCACCCAGAACTCCGCGCCGAGCCAGGCGACCCCGCCGGCGACGAGCGCCGCCAGGCCGAGCACGAGGAGGTAGAACGTGTTGGTGATCAACTCGGCGATCACGAGGATCAGGCCGGCGACCACCCAGAAGAGGTATGCGTCCATTGCAAGGACGTCCATTGTTCGTTCGCGCCGGCATCATAGCGGACGGCCCTCTCCCCGGGTGTGACGCTTTACCGGGCCGGCGCCCGGCATCCCGTCTGGGATAATCGCGGCGACATGACCGCTCGCTCCGGCGCGCCGACGCGCCTCGCCGCCTTCTACGCCGGCGCCTTCTGCTGGAACCTCGGCCTCGGCATGACGCACCTCCTGGTGCCGCTGTACGCCCACTCGCTCGGCTGGTCGGGCGTCGCGATCGGCAGCCTCGTGGCGCTGCCGGTGCTGGTGCAGATCTGGATCAACCTGCTCTCCGGCGTGTGGGCCGACCGCTTCGGGGGGCGGCGCCTCGCGGTGCTCTCGTGCGTGGCGACGGTGGTGGCCGGGGCGCTGTTCGCGTCCGGGCAGCACTACGCGCTGCTGCTCGCCGGCCAGTCCGCCCTGATCCTCGCCCGCGCGCTCTTCTGGCCCTCGACGTGGTCGCTCGCGACCCAGCTGCCCGGCGACCGCAGCCGCACGCTGGGCCGGCTCAACGCCATCACGAGCCTCGGGCAGATCCTCGGCACCGGTGCGGCGGGCATCGCCATCGCGCGCGCCGGCTTCCCCGCCACGTTCGTCGCGCTCGCCGTGGTCGGCGGCCTGGTCGCCGGCGCGTTCATGGGCGCGTTCAAGGCGCCGCACACGGTCAAGAACGGCGCGCACCCGGGCCTGTTCGCCGCCTATCGCAGCCTGGCCAGACGCCGGTCCATCTACTACGCGGTGATGTGCGCCTACGTCTCGGCGCTGCCCTTCTCCCTGTCGTTCTCGTTCTATCCGATCCTGCTGGTCACGCAGGGCTTCGGCACCGACGCGTCCGGCTGGCTCATCGCGCTGCGGGGCGTCGGGTCGGTGGCGGCCGGCTTCGTCGCGGGCCGTACCGTGCGGCGCACCTCCGACCCGCGCGTGCCCCTGGCCGCGGGCCTCGCGGTGGCATTCTCCGTGCTGCTCGTGGCCGCATGGCCGCACTGGGCGCCGATCTCCCTGTTCCTCTTCGCCGTCGGGCTCGGCTCGGGCATCATGACGCTCTACTTCCAGCTGCTCATCAGCGACCTCTCCGGCCCGCAGGAGCGCGGTGCCGCCCTGGCGCTGGGCGGGCTGGGCTGGGGACTCTCGCACCTCACGACGCCGATCATCATGGGCACGCTCAAGGACACGCTGGGCATCGTCCCGGCCTTTCACGCCATCGGCATCCTGGCGGTCGCCTGGGCGGTCATGCTCCATCCGCTGCACCGCTGGGCGTTCCCCGCCGGACGGCCGGCGTGACGCCTGACACGGCGGCAGGGGCGCCCGATGCCTAGAATCGGTGGCCTGTGCAACGGCCGACGGGAGGCCTGCGATGGTGGCATGGGCAGGCGGGGTGTTCACCGCGGGGATGCTGCTGATCCTCATGGAATGGAACATGGCCCGCAAGAAGAAGGAGGGCGTCACCTGGACCGACAAGCAGCGCATGATCGGTCTCTTCTGGGTCACCTGCGGCCTCTCCGCGCTCGCGGCCGGCCTCGTCTGGATGGCCTGAACGGCGGGCGGGCATGACGCTCGCCCTCGGCATCCTCGACCAGTCTCCCGTCATCTCCGGGCACGGCGCGGCCGAGGCCGTCCGCCAGACCATCCGCCTCGCGGAGGAAGCCGAGGCGCTCGGCTACGCCCGCTACTGGCTCGCCGAGCATCACGCCATCGCGGCGCTCGCCGATCCCTGTCCGGAGATCCTCCTCGCGCGCATCGCCGCAACCACTTCCACCATCCGCGTCGGCACCGGCGGCGTGCTGCTGCCGTACTACGCGCCGCTGAAGGTGGCCGAGGTCTTCCGCATGCTGGAGGCGATCGCGCCCGGACGCATCGACCTCGGCATCGGGCGCGCGCCGGGGGGCGACCTCACCACGGCGCGGGCGCTCGCCAACGGCGAGTACAGCCACGCGATGGATTTCCCGCAGCAGGTGGTCGATCTCGTGGGCTTTCTCGACGGCACGCTGCCCGACGCGCATCCGTTCAAGCGCGTGCGCGCCATGCCGGAAGTGGACACCGCGCCGCAGGTCTGGCTCCTCGGCTCGAGCGACTACTCCGGTGCGCTCGCCGCGCACCTGGGGCTGCGCTTCGCGTTCGCGCACTTCATCAACGGGCGCGGCGGCGACGTCGTCATGCAGGACTACAAGGCGAAGTTCCGGCCGTCGCCGCGCGAGACCTCGCCCGCCGCGATCCTGTGCGTGTTCGTCATCTGCGCCGAGAGCGACGAGGAGGCCGAGCGGCTCGCCGCGAGCATCGACCTGCGCCGCCTGCACATGGCGACCGGCGTGGATGCACCGGTGCCGACGCTCGTGGAGGCGTTCGCGCATCGCTACACCGAGCGCGAGCGCCATTACGTGATGTCGCAGCGCGAGCGCGTCGTGCTGGGGAGCCCCGCGACCGTGAAGGCGAAGCTGGAGGCGCTCGCCGGGCAGTACGCGGCCGACGAGCTCCTCGTGCTCACCATCACCGGCGACTACGAGAGCCGCCGGGAATCATATCGGTTGCTCGCGGCGGAGTTCGGGTTGTCGCCGCGCTGAACGGAGGGCGGCCGCCCGCACCCGCAAACGCTAGCGAGCGGAGCGGGCATACACACGTCAAGGGCGCGTCGCAGCACCGATGATGATCGCCGTTTGCCCCCGCTGGTTGCCCCCATCGACGAAAGGCGGCCAATGGAACGACCGTTGCGCTCTTCAGTGAGTGGCCCGAGGTGCGCGCGCCCCCCCGGACGTCGGTCACCCTCACAGGGGAATTGGATAAGGCGCCCGTGTTTCCTGCCCGAGTGCCCGACTCCCCTGATTTGGCCTGGGTATCCATGCACATATCGGTCTCGCTCGGCAATCCGCCCCGCGAACGCCCGGCGCTGTGCGCTCAGCGATGTGACGAAGGTCGCTCTACTTCGCCGTCCCGGACGAGCCCGACGGCATGATGCGCGTCCCCGCCGTCCGGGGTCGAACGAATCGTCCGACCGCTACTGCTCGTCCACGATCGGATTCGACAGCACCCCCATCCCCTCGACCTCGATCTCGCACACGTCGCCGGCCTTCATGAACACCGGCGGCTTGCGGGCGAAGCCGACGCCGGCGGGCGTGCCGCTGATGATGATGTCGCCGGGCGCGAGCGTCATCGCCTCCGAGCACACCTGGATCAGCGTGGCCACGTCGAAGATCAGGTCGCGGGTGTTCGCGTCCTGCATCACCTTGCCGTTGAGGCGCGCCTGGATGCGCAGGCCGGACGCGCCGGCGGGCAGCTCGTCGGCGGTGACGAGTTCCGGACCGAACGACCCGCTGCGGTCGAAGTTCTTGCCGATCATCCACTGCGTGGTGCGGAGTTGGTAGTCGCGGATCGAGCCGTCGTTGAAGAGCGAGTAGCCGGCGACGTGCTGGAGCGCCTTCTCTTTCGGGATGTAGCGCCCGGCCTTGCCGATCACCACGACGAACTCGGCCTCGTAGTCGAAGTGCTCCGACACCTTCGGCCGCACCAGCGGCTCCCGGTGGGCCACCCACGACGAGCGATAGCGGTTGAACAGCACCGGGAACTTCGGCGGATCCTTGTAGGGGCTCTCGGCCGCGTGGTCGACGTAGTTGAGGCCGATCGCGATGGCCTTCGCCGGATCGGCGATCGGCGGCAGCCACTTCAGCGTGGCGACCGGGTGACGCTGCGTGGCGCGCGCGAGCGCCTCGCGCGCGGCCGCGAGGCCGGCGTCGCCCTGCGCGAGCAGCGCGTCGAGCGTGGCGGGCAGACCGGCCGCGGTGAGGTCGGCGATTTCGTCGCCCGTACGGGCGCCGATGGCGGGCGTGCCGTCGGCACGGGCGAATGCTGCAAGACGCATGGAAGCTCCAGATCGGGGGTGGCGAAGACAGCGTCCCGCGCGGCGCGAGGGGCCGCGCGGCGCGGGACGCGGGGAGGGAGGCGCTGCCGCTTCAGGCGGCGCGCTGGGCGGCGAAGCTCGGGGACTCCGTGTTCTCCACGAAGTAGCCCGGGACGTCCGGGCCCCACATGTAGAAGGAATCGTCCGGCGGATGGTCCCCGGATTTCCAGTCGAGCGTCGCCGGCACGTGGTCGATGTCGAACGAGTACTCGGCGAAGCTGCCCCACGGGTCCTGCGCGTAGTAGAAGTAGTTGGAGCCGAGCACGTGGCGCCCGACGCCCCAGCCGTTCTTGTAGCCGGCGGCCTTCATCGTCTCCGCGCCCCAGCCCACCTCGTCGATGCTGCCGACGTCCCAGCTCGAGTGGTGATAGCCGGGCGCATCGGACTTCACGAAGGCGATCATGTGGTGATCGCTGCCGTGCACGCCGTGCAGGAACGCGACGAGGTCGCCGGAGCGGTCGGACATGCGCATGCCGAGCACGTCCTCGTTGAACTTGATCATGCCCAGCACGTCGGGCGTGAAGCGCAGCATGTGGGACAGGCGCCGCGGCTGCACCGGCGGCGTCTTGCTGCGCGGCGGCGCGGCGCCGAGGCCCGGCTCGGGCTCGATGCGCGGCTTGCGCACCGCCTTGTCCGAGGGCGAGACCTTCGGCGCGACGACGATCTGCGTCGGCGTGCCGTCCGGGTCCTTCAGCCAGAGACCGGTGCCGTCGGAGAGGGGATGCGGCTCGCAGCCGATGCCGAGCTTCCGGATGCGCTCGGCGAAGGCGTCGTAGTCCTGCGCGTAGCAGCCGAAGGTCACGTACTGGAGCTTCTTCGGCCGGCCGTTGGCGTGGACCGACCCCCAGCAGTGCGGATGGCCGTGGGTGTAGAGATCGACGCGGTTGCCCTCCACCTTCGGCGCCAGTCCGAAGGACGTGTAGAACTTCACCGCGTCCTCCACGTTCGGGACGCTGAACACGAACCGCTGCAGCGAATGCACGCCCAGCGCGCCGGGCCGCCGGTCCTCTCTCTCGATGCTCGCCATGTTCTCCTCCTGGTCGATCTAGTGCGTCCAGCCGGTGAGCCGGGCGAGCAGCGCGCCGGGCGCCTCGGGGACGCGATCTCCCCGCCAGCCGACATGCTGGTCGGGACGCACGAGTGTATACCGCGCCGCGTAGCGGGCGGCGATGTCCGCGGTCAAGCGCACGGTCGTGAACGGGATCCGCGCGCGCGCCGCCGCGGCCTCCATCGCGCCGACATCGCCGGCGTCCGCATCCGGTGCGGCGAGCAGCGCGAAGCCCCAGCCGAAATGGTCGAAGAGGGACGAACCGTCATCCAGCCAGGCGTGCGGTGCGCGGCAGCCGGGGTGGGCCGAGGGTACGTAGTCGCGGAAGTGCTGCTGCGGCGGCGCGCTGCCGTCCGGGACGATGATCGGCGAGTCGACGTACCGGTAGCCGAGCGTGACGCCGAGGGTATCGAACTCGCGCACCTTGGTCGTGCGGATCTTCTCCGCCGCCTCCGCCCGCAGGCGGGCGCCCGCCTCGTCGTCGGCCTCCAGGCCCGGGACCAGGAAGTGGTTCGAGAGCGCGGCGTGGTTCGCCACCGCCTCGTCCATCACGAATTCGTGCACTGGCCGGCGTTCCGGCTCGTAGCTCGCGAGAAGGTCCGCGCCGCCCCAGCCCTGCAGCGTCGCGGCGATCTTCCAGCCGAGGTCGACGGCGTCGGCGACGCCCATGTTCATGCCGTAGCCGCCGAACGGCGGATGCAGGTGGCAGGCGTCGCCGGCGAGGAACACGCGTCCGTCGCGGTAGCGGTCGGCGATGAGGCGGCTCGCCGTCCACTCGTCGGAGCTCAGCACCTCGAAGTCGCGCTGGATGCCGATCGAGCGCGCGATCAGCTGTGCGGACTCGAAGTCGGTGAGCTTGCGCTCCGCGCGCACGTTGGTGGGCATGAAGAACCACTTGTCGCCGCGGTCCATCGGGCCGACGACGCACGGCTGCTCGGCGTTCACGAGCCAGTACATGATCGCCGGGCCGAGCCCATGCGCCTCGGCGAGGCCGGGTGCGCGGAAGACGATGTTGTAGTTGCGCGAGAGGTTGCGCGCGCCGTGCATGGATGCCCCGATCGCCTCGCGCACGCCGCTGCGCGACCCGTCCGCGCCGATCAGGTAGCGGCTCGTGACCGTCTCCACCGCCCCGCCCTGGACGTCGCGCACGCGCGCGCGCACGCCCTCGGCATCCTGCTCGAAGTCGAGCAGCTCGCGGCCGAACGTGATCGCCACGCCGGGCAGCGTCACCGCGTGCGCGCGCATCACCTCCTCGACGATGTACTGCGGGATCCACTGCGAATGCTCGCTGTAGTAGGGATGCCTGCCCGGCCGGCACCACAGCGCGTTCTCGAAACGGTGCAGCAGGTGCCCCGAGAGCCGCGTCGCGAAGATCACGTTGTTCGGGTAGTCGATGCCGAACGGCGAGGCGGCGGCGAGCGTCCCGGCGATGCCCCAGCGCCGCATGTGCTCGCGCGTGCGCAGGTTGGTGGTCTTGGCGCGCGGCGCGTAGCCGACGCGGTCATTGCGTTCGATCACCCGGCAGCGCACGCCGCGATGGCCGAGCTCGATCGCCGCGGCAAGTCCCACCGGCCCGGCACCGACGACGAGGACGTCGGTGTCGAAGCTCATCGGACAGCCCTCGCGCAGCACGCCCGCTCGGGATGGGTCCCACGGGACGGCGCGGCGGTGCTCATTGCGGCTGCAGCCCCAGGTCGGTCACCACCTTCTTCCACAGCCCGCGCTGGGCGGCGTAGAACTGCTCCACCTGCTTCTGCGGCCCGGGATTCGGATACACGCCGAGCTCGGCGAGCCGCGCGACGACGTCGGGCATCTGCATCACCCGGTTCACGTCGGCGTTGATGCGCTCCGCGACCGGCGCCGGCACGCCGCTGGGCGCGAACACCGCGAACCAGCCGATCGACTCGAAGCCGGGCAGGGTCTCGTTCGCCGCCGGCACGGTCTCGTAGCCGGGCAGGCGCTGCGCGGAAGTGACCGCCAGGGCACGCAGCTTGCCGCTCTTCACGTGCGCCGCGAACGACGGCAGGCCGTCGATCGCCACCGTCGCCTCGCCGGTCAGCGTCGCGGTGGTGGCGGCGACCGAGCCGTTGTAGGGCACGCTGTACAGCTCCATGCCGGCGGCGCGATTGAGCATGTCGCCGGTGAGGAAGGGAACGGTGTTCACCCCCGGCGAGGCGAAGTTCACCTTGCGTGGCTGCGCCTTCACGGTGCGGATCAGGTCGGCGAGCGTGTTGATGCCGCTCGCCGGGTTCACCACGATCATCATCGGCGACAGGCCGGCGGGCGCGATCGGCGCGACGTCCTTGTCGGCGTTGAACTGCGGATCCTTGAAGAGCAGCGGCGTGAGCGTGACCACCGACGCGGGCACGAACGCGAGCGTGTAGCCGTCGGGCGCCGCGCGCGAGAGCGCCGACATGGTCGGAATGCCGCCGGCGCCGGGGCGGTTCTCGACCACCACCGCCTGGCCCCAGGTCGCGGCGAGCTTCTCCCCGACCAGGCGGGCGACCACGTCCGGCGGCGTCCCCGCGGGAAGCGGCACGTACATGCGGACGGGCTTGGTCGGCCAGGCCTGCGCGTGGGCGCCGCAGGCGAGGGCGAAGAGTGCGGAAGCGGCAAGCGCGCGCAGGGCGCGGGCGAACACGGACATGACTCCTCCTGGTGTGCGGGGCACGCGTCGTTTCGCGCGCGCCTCCATGGCTCGGGCGTGCATCGTACGCACGGCGGCGCGATTTCCAGAAGATGCTATTTTTGCGTGACCGATAACCTTTGGTGATCAAGGACCCGCCGCGCCATGAAGCTGCATCACCTGCGCGATTTCGCCGCCGTGGCGCGCAGCGGGGGCCTGCGCTCCGCCGCCCGCGCGCTCGGCCTCACCCAGCCCGCGCTCTCCAAGAGCATCCGCCAGCTCGAGGCGGAGCTCGGCACGCCGCTCTTCGAGCGCACCACGCGCGGGTCGCAGCTCAACGAGTACGGCCGCGCGCTGCTCGCGCGCGCCGAGCGCGTCGAGCACGAGCTCACGCGGGCGCGCGACGAGCTCGCGCAGATGCGCGGCAGCACCGCCGGGCGCGTCGCGTTCGCCGCGTCCGGCACGCCCTCGCTCCTGTTCCTGCCGCAGGCGCTGCGCACCTTCCGCCGGCGGTTTCCGGATGCGGACGTGCGCATCGTCGAAGGGACGGTCGCGCTCCTTCACCCGTCGCTCGCCGACGGCACGCTCGACTTCGTGATCGGGCCGATGCCGTGGACGCCGATCGGCCCGGAGTTCGCGGTGGAGACCCTCTTCCACGCCTCCCGCGACGTCATCGCGCGACGCGGCCATCCGCTGGCGAAGGCGCGTTCGCTCGCGGAGCTCGTCGACGCCGAGTGGATCCTCACCGCGGCCTCGGACCGGCGCAACGAGCTCGAGCGCCCGTTCGTCGACCACGGCTACCCGGTCCCTGCGCGCACCGTGCGCTGCGAGTCCCTGCTCGCGGTGCTCTCGCTGCTCGCCAACGGCGACGCGCTCGCGTTCCTGCCGCAGCAGTTCTCCGAGTCGCCGATCGTGAGCCAGGTCCTCGCCCGCATCGCCGTGCGCGAGCCGATTCCCGGACCGCCGATCTGCCTCATCCGCCGGCGCGGGCTGCCGCTCACGCCCGCCGCGGATGCGCTCGCCGGCGCGCTCACCCGCGAGGCGGAGCTCTACGCGGCGCCGCTCGCGCGCACCGCGGCCGCTACGCCGCCGCGAGCACCAGGTCGAAGCGCGCGTCGAACGTCGCGTTGAGCGGGCCGGCCGACTTCACGAACGGCACGATCAGCTTCGCGCGGGCCTCCGGGTCGCGCACCGATTGCAGCAGGAAGTCGCGATCGTTCTGCGGCTCGCCGGCGACGTACAGCTGCGTGGCGATGGGCGCGAAGCCGCGCGCGGTGACGCGCACGTGGATGTGCGGCGCGCGGCCCGGATACGGCACCGGCTTGATGGTGCGGAAGCGGTACGCGCCCGCGGCATCGGTGAGCGTCTCGCCGTAGCCCTGGAAGTTCGGATCGAGCGGCGCGGCCGACTGATCGCCGGGGTGGTGGTAGCGGCCGAAGGCGTTGCATTGCCAGATCTCGACGCGCGCGCCGGGCACCGGTTTGCCCGCGGCATCGGTCACCACGCCGGTGAGCACCGTGACCTCGCCCTTCGCCGCGCCGCTCGCGCCGCGCACCGACACGAGGTCGTTGTCGACCTCCGCGGGACGCTCGCGCGGATAGAACGGCCCGACCGACTGCGGCGGCGTGAAGACGAGGCCCGCGGCATCCACGCGCCACGGCAGCGCCGCCACGGCGGCGGCCGAAGCACTGAGGGCGAGAAAACGGCGGCGTTGCAGGGCGGTCGGCTTCACAGCGGCTTCTTCTCCCGGAAATAGGCGGCACGATCGATGGAGGGCACGGCCACTTCGCGCGTACCGGACGCCGACTGCACGCGCAGCGGCACCACCGTCCCCGCGGGGCCGAGCGCCCACATGCGCCGGTACAGCTCGGCGTGGGTCTTCACCGCGTCACCCGCGATGCCCACCACGACTTCGCCGCGGCGGATGCCGGCCTGGTCGGCCGGGCTATCGGGCGAGACGCGCGTGACCAGCAGGCGGCCTTCGACCTCCTCGGTCGCGAGTCCGATCCACGGCCGCGGCGGCCCCGCCGCGCGGCCCTGCGCCTTCAGGTCGGCGAGGATCGGCTTGAGGAGATCGGTCGGCACGAACATGTTGCCGGGCAGGAACTCCGTCGGCACGGCGGCGTTCTGCACGAGCAGCGAGCCGACGCCGACGAGCCGGATGTCGCGGCTCACCAGCGCGGCGCCCGCCCAAGCGGGTGTCGGCGGCGAAGTGAAGAGCGCGCGGTCGAGCAGGTATTCCCAGCTCCCGGTGAACGGACGCGTGGAGACCACCTGCGCCATCGACGCGGTGTCGCGGCCGCCGAACGGCAGCACCATCACGGCGTCGCCGTCGCGCAGCGCCGACGAATCGCCCAGCGCGAGCGGCTTCACGCCGAGCGGCACCTGCGCCTTGAGCAGGCCGAAGCCGGTGGCGTGATCGTAGCCGGCGAGCGTCGCCGGCACCGTGCGGCCCGCCGCCGTGGTGAGCTGGATGCTGTCCGGCTCGATGACGAGGTAGCCGATGGTGAGCACGTGGCCCTCGTCGTCGATGGCGATGCCCGAACCTTCGCGCGCCTGCCCGAGCGTCGCGTTGGAGCGCGCGTCGTCGAGCGCCCGCGCGCGCACGCGGACCACCGCGCCGATCAGCGCTTCGATGCGGGCCTCCACGTCGTTCGCCTGCGCGTGCGCCGTGCGCGCGACGCCGGCGCCCGACAAGATGGCGAGGGAGACCACGAGCGCGACGAGGATACGGGACATGGCGGCGATCTCCGGGCGGTGCGGCGTCACGGTCATTCTCGCGCGTCCGCGCGACGATTTCCACCCGGCGCGAAGGCTGCTATGTTCGGTGCGCATGAGCCGCTTCACCCCGCTGTTCAACGCCGACGCGGTCGCCGAGGAGCGCATCCAGGAAGCGATGCGCAAGGGCGCGTTCGACAACCTGCCCGGCGCCGGTCGCCCGCTCGAGTTCGACGACGATCTCCTGGTCCCGCCCGAGCTGCGCGTCGCCAACCGCATCCTCAAGAACGCCGGCTGCATTCCCCCCGAGCTCGAGGAGCGCCGCGAGATGGCCGAGATCGAGGCCTCGCTGCCGTCCCTCGACGAGGAGGCGCGCAAGCGCGCCCTCGCCAAGCTCGCGGTGATGCGCACGCGCCTCGGCCCGCGTCGCGGCCGGTCGCTCGCGCTCAACCGCTACTACGAGCGGAAGATCGTCGAGAAGCTCGCCGCTGGCTGAGTGCGGCGCTCGCCGCCCGTGTCGTCGTTGCGCCCCGACGTCCTCGATGCTTGGCACGGTCTTCGCACCAAATCCGCCGGAGACCTTGCGCCACAGAGGAGTTCAAGATGCGCAACATCTTCGTCGCGGCCCTGGCCGCACTTGCTTCGACCCTCGCGCTGCCGGCAGCGGCGGACGAGGTGGAGTCGCTTCTGGTGCAACGCTTCGCCGAGCTGGACCGCGACGGCGACGGCATGCTCTCGCGTCTGGAGTGCTCGCGCATGCCGGGCCTGCTGGAGAGCTTCCTCAAGCACGACGCGGACAACGACGGCAAGCTCAATCGGGACGAGTTCGCGCGCGCGGCGACGCCGATCCTGCTCGCCTCCTACCGGAGGTAATCGGGACGGAAGTAGTCGCTCGGCCGCGTGCCGAGCATCCGCCGGAACATGGCGGTGAACGCGCTCGGGCTCGCATAGCCGAGATCGAGGGCGACGGCCGTCACCGACGCACCGGCGGCCAGGCGCTGCAGCGCCGCGGCGAGCCGCGCCTGCTGCCGCCACGTCGCGAAGCCCATCCCGGTCTCGCGCGCGAACGCGCGCGCCAGGGTGCGCGCGCTGGCGCCCACGCGCCGCGCCCACTCCTCGAGCGACGCGTTGTCGCCCGGCTCGGCCATCAACGCCGCGCAGATGCGCGCGAGGCGCCGGTCGCGCGGCTGCGGCAGGTGCAGCGGCTCCGCCGGCGAGGCGGCGAGCTCGTCGAGGACGAGCCGCATCACGCGCCCATCGCGGCCGCGCTCGTCGTACGCGTGCGGCAGGCGGGTTGCCTCGAGGATCAGCTCGCGCAGCAGCGGCGAAACTGTCACCACGCAGCAACGCTCCGGCATCGCCCGCGCGGCGCGTCGCTCGATGTACAGCGTGCGCATCGCCACGGCGCCGTACATCCGGCTCTCGTGGTCGACGTCGGGCGGGACCCACACCGCGCGCTGGGGCGGCACGACCCACGTGCCGTGGGGCGTGGTCACCGTCATCACGCCGGTGATGCCGTACACGAGCTGCCCGCGCGGATGCCGGTCACGCGGGATGCGATGCCCGTCGGGGAAGTCCCGCGCGTAGGCGACCACCGCGCGCGGCACCCGTTGCAGTTCCGCGACGGAGCGCGCGGGCTGTGCACGCCGCTTCGGTACCATGGGCGCTCGCACCGTCTGCCTCCGCATCGTGTTCCTCCTCAAGATCACTCTCGTACCCCTGGTCGTCTGGCTGGCCAGCCTCGCGGGCCGTCGCTGGGGCCACGGCGCGACCGGCTGGATCAGCGGCCTGCCGCTCATCGCCGGGCCGATCAGCGTCTTCCTCACGCTTGACCAGGGCCCGCGGTTCGCCGCGGAGGCCGCGGCCATGACCCTGCAGGTCACGCCGGCGGCGGCGCTGCACTGCTTCGTCTTCGCCCACGCGGCGCATCGCGCGCCCTGGTGGGCCGCGCTGCTCGCCGCCTGGGCGGCCTTCGTCGGCGCCGCGCTGCTGCTCGGCGCGCGGCCGTTCCCGCCGGCGCTCAGCGCGGCCGCCGCGGCGCTCGCCCTCGCGTTGCTCGTCGCGCGCCTGCCGCGTCCGGCAACGCCCGCGGGCCCCGCCGCCGTCCCGCGTGCGGAGCTCGGCGTGCGCGTCGGCATGGCGCTCGCGCTCGCCGCGCTGATCACGCTCGGTGCCGATGCGTTCGGCGCGCGGCTCTCCGGTGTGCTGCTCGCCTTTCCCATCACCGGCAGCGTGCTGCCCGCCTTCGCTGCCGCGCTGTACGGCGCCGATGCCACCGCGCGCCTGCTGGCCGGATTCATCACCGGCCTGTTCGCGTTCGGCGCGTTCCACCTCGTCGTCGCGACCGCCATGCCCGCCCTGGGACCCCTGGCGACCTACGTCGTCGCGTGTGCTGCGGGCCTCGCGACGGCGACGCTCGCCGCACGGCTTCGCACCCGCGGGTAGCGGCGCGCGCTGTCCGTTTCGCTACAGTTGTTGGCATGCTATAGCGAGCCGGCCGCCGCCGCCACCGCTACCCTGCACGCATGACCGACCGCCGTCGACTCGACCTCGCGCTGAACGTGGGCCACACGCTGGACCATCTGTTCATGCTCATCTTCCCGACCGTGGTCCTTGCCATCAGCGCCGCCTGGCAGCGCGACTACGCGTCGCTGCTGCCGCTGGCGATGGGCGGATTCATCGCGTTCGGCGCGTGCTCCCTCCCCGCCGGGTGGCTCGCGGACCGATGGAGCCGCGCGTCGATGATGAAGCTCTTCTTCTTCGGCATCGGCGCGGCATCGATCGCGACCGGTTTCGCGAGCGGTCCCGCGACGCTCGCGCTCGGCCTCACGGC
Organism: uncultured Enterobacteriaceae bacterium; assembly: GCA_964552535.1. Lineage (GTDB taxonomy): Bacteria > Pseudomonadota > Gammaproteobacteria > Burkholderiales > SG8-39 > CAZKHE01. The sequence continues at coordinate 43,120 of CAZKHE010000029.1, forward strand.
CATCGGCGTGTTCGCGGCCATCTACCATCCGGTGGGCATCGCCATGCTGGTGTCCGAGCAGCCCAGGCTGGGGCGCGCGCTCGGCGTGAACGGCGTGTACGGCAACGCCGGGCTGGCGTTCGCGGCGCTGGTGGCCGGGGCCCTCGCCGACTTCGCGAGCTGGCGGGCGGCGTTCATCGTGCCGGGCCTGGTGTCCATCGGCCTCGGGTTCTGGTTCTCGCGGGTGGTGGCGGGGGTGCGACTCGCGGCCGGTGCGGCGAAGAAGCCCGAGGCGAAGCTGCCGCGCGCCGTGCTCGCGCGCGTGTTCGGCGTGGTGGCGGTGGCGACGGCGATGGGCGGCATCATCTTCAACGCCACGACCGTGTCGATGCCGAAGGTGTTCGACGAGCGCCTCGCCGCGCTCACCGACACCACGTTCGGGATCGGCGTGCTGGTGTGCATCACCTATCTCATCGCGGCGATGGCGCAGCTCCTGGTCGGCTGGTGGCTCGACCGGCGCTCGCTGAAGGCGGTGTTCGTCGCCGTGACCGCCTTGCAGGTGCCGCTGCTGTGGCTCGCCGGCTCGCTCACCGGCTACGCGATGCTCGCGTGCGCCGTGCTGATGATGTTCTTCGTGTTCGGCCAGATCCCGATCAACGACGCGATGATCGCGAAGTACACCGCCGAGGA
>CAZKHE010000030.1:0-43075 GCA_964552535.1 uncultured Enterobacteriaceae bacterium
CGGCGCTTGCCGGTCTCCCGGCTGATCTGCGCCGGACCGTCGAGCAGCCGGATGCGCGCGAGGCTGGACAGCGCCACCTGCGCGCCGTTGGGGGAGGTGATGAGGATGTTGCCCACGTCGTCCACGTTGTCGCGGAAGCGCTCCGGCAGCCGGACCACCGCGGCGAACCGGCGCTCGCCCTCGAAGATCTCGGTCGCCTTCTTCCCGCCCACTGCGGTCTCGATCACGTCCTGGACGTCGGCAACGTTCATGCCCACCCGCGCGATGGCCTGGCGGTCGATCTCGATGCTGAGGTACTGCTGGCCCGAGACGCGCTCGACGCGGAAGTCCCGCACGCCGCGGATGCCGGCCGCGACGCGCGCGATGCGGTCGGCCGTCGTCTTCAGCTCGTCGAGGTCGTCGCCGAAGATCTTCACGGCAACGTCCGCCCGCACCCCGGTGACCATCTCGTCCACCCGGTCGGAGATCGGCTGCGCCATCACCAGCTGCACGCCGGGGATCACCTTGAGCTTCTCGGCGATCGCGTCGGCGATGTCGTCCTGCGTCCACCCTTTCGGCCATTCCTCGCGGGGGACGAGGCTCACGATCGGATCCGCCTCGTTGGGGCCGGCCGGGTCGGCCGGGCTCTCCCCGCGCCCCAGGCGCGACACGGCGGTCTTCACGCCCGGGACTTCCTTGACCAGCCGCATCGCCTCCATCTCCAGCCGGATCGACTCGTCGATGGAGATGTTGGGCACGCGGTCCATGGCGGGCGAGATCGAGCCTTCCTTCATCTCCGGGATGAAGGCGGTACCGAGGAAGGGCACCAGCGCGATGGCGCCCACGAACGCCGCGACGGCGAGCAGCACCGTCTTCTTCTCGTTCGCCAGCGCCCAGTCGAGCATGCGCGAGTACGGCCGCTTCAGCGCCGCGATCAGGCGCGTGTCGTGCTCGGCGCCACCCTTCAGAAGGTAGGACGCGAGGGCGGGGGTGAGCGTGAGCGACAGCACCAGCGAGATGGCCAGCGCGATGGCGATGGTGTAGGCGAGCGGCGCGAACATCTTGCCCTCCATCCCCTGCAGCGTCATCAGCGGCAGGAACACGAGGATGATCACCCCGATGCCGAAGATCACCGGCGTGGCCACCTCCAGCACGGCGTCGAAGATGACGCGCACCCGGCTCTCGCCCTTGCGGTGCCCGAGCTGCGCGAAGGCGTTCTCCACCACCACGACCGAACCGTCCACCATCAGGCCGATGGCGATGGCGAGTCCCCCGAGGGACATGAGGTTCGCGGACAGCCCGTAGTGGTTCATCACCATGAACGTGCCGAGCGGGGTCAGCACCAGGGTCGCCACGACGATGAGGCTCGAGCGCACGTCGCCGAGGAACAGGAACAGCACGACCACGACGAACAGCACGCCCTCGAGGAGCACCTTGATCACCGTCCACAGCGCCGCGTCGACGAGCTCCGAACGGTCGTAATAGGGGACGATCCTGAGGCCGCCGGGCAGCATGCCCCGGTCGTTGATCTCCTGCACCCGCGCCTTCACGCGGCCGACCACCTCCTTCGCGTTGCCCGCGCGGATCATCATCACGATGCCGCCGACCGCCTCGGTGTAGCCGTCCTTGATCATCGCGCCGTAGCGCACGTCCTCGCCGAAGGTGACCTCGGCGACGTCGCGGATGTAGACCGGCGTCGCGCCGTACTCCTTGAGCACGATGCTGCGGATGTCCTCCAGGTCGCGCACCAGGCCGATGCCGCGCACCAGATACTGCTCCGCGCGCTGCGGCAGCACGCCGCCGCCGGAGTTGGCGTTGTTGCGAGCGAGCGCCTGCCACACGTCCTGGATGCGTACCTCGTAGTAGCGCAGGCGGTCGGGGTCGACCAGCACCTGGTACTGCTTCACGTACCCGCCGGTGGAGTTGATCTCCGCCACGCCGGGAATGGAGCGCAGCAGCGGCCGCACCACCCAGTCCTGCACGATGCGCCGATCGGTCAGCTCCTGCTTCGTGAGCGGGCGCTTGCCGTCGTCCGGATGCTCCAGCGTGTACTGGTACACCTCCCCGAGGGCGGTCGAGACCGGGCCGAGCACCGGCACCACGCCGTCGGGAAGGTTCGCGCCGACCTCGAGCAGCCGCTCCATGACGAGCTGGCGCGCGAAGTACACGTCGGTCGCGTCGGTGAACACCAGGGTGATCAGCGACAGGCCCGGCTTGTTGAGGGAGCGCATCTCGACGAGCCCCGGCAGGCCCGTCATGGCGATCTCGAGCGGCACCGTGACGAAGCGCTCCACCTCCTCGGGCGAGCGCCCGGTCGCCTCCGTCGCGATCTGCACCTGCACGTTGGTGACGTCGGGGAATGCGTCGACCGACAGCTTGCGCGCCGCGTTGAGGCCGAAGGCGAGCAGGATCACGGCGAGGACGAGCACGATCAGGCGCTGCTTCAGCGCAGCGCGGACGAGGCCCTCGATCATCTAGCTTCCCTGCAGCGCGAGGCGGTTGCGTTCGTTGTTGAGGTGGAACGCGCCCTCGACGACGATGCGCTCGCCGTCCCGCAGCCCGCCGGTCAGCACGCGGTTGCCGTCGTACTCGGCGCCGAGGGCGACCTGCCGGAGCTGGAAGATGTCGGGCGCGGTCTGCACGAAGAGGTAGTCGCGGTTCTCCTGGCGCACGACGGCGGTGGCGGGCACGATGGTCTGCTGCTGCGGCTTGCCGCGCACCACGACCGTGGCGAGCATCGCCGGCTTGAACTCGCGGTCCGGGTTGGCCAGGTCCATGCGCACGCGGACGGTGCGGGTGTCGGGGTTCACCGTGGCGGCGACGAACGAGAGTTGTCCCTTGATGCGCCGGCCCGGGAGCGCGGCGACCTCGGCCTCGACGGTTTCGCCGATGCGCATCATGCCGGCGTTCTGTTCCGGGATGTCGGCCACGATCCAGACGTACGACAGGTCGGCGACGACGAACATGGCGTCGGCCGGCTGCACCACCTGCCCGGTGGTCACCTTCCGCTCGATCACCGTCCCGTCGAGGCTGGAGACCACGTGGGAGGTGGAGTTGACGGTACGGGACGCGGCGAGCCTGAGCAGTCCGGACTCCGACATGCCCAGCACCTTCAGCTGGTCGCGGGCAGCCGAGACCTCTGCGTCGGCCTGCACCAGCTCAGACTGCCGGCGCTGCAGCTCGGCGAGCCCGATGACGTCGGCGTCGTAGAGTTGCTGCGCGCGCTGCGCGGCGCGCTCGGCGAGCAGCTTCTGCGAATACGCCTTCAGGTAGCCGAGCTGGGCGTCGGAGAGCTCGGTGCTGGTCAGCGTGGCGAGCAGCTGACCGCGGCGGACGTTCTGGCCGACCGTCGCCTCGAGCTCCGTGATGCGGCCCGTCACGGGCGAACCGACGCGGGCCACCCGTGCTTCGTCGACCTCGACGCGACCGGACACGCGCAGCGCGTCGCGCACCTCCATGGTGCCCGGGCTGCCGACCTTGATCCGCTCCAGCAGCGATGGCGTGGCCTTGATCAGGGTCGGATCCACCTCGGCCTTCGCAGGCGGCGGCGGGGCGGGTTCGCTGCAGGCGACGAGCAGGGCCGAGGCGACGACGGCGAGGAGCGATCTCATTTCTGCATCCCTTCGAGCCCGACGGCCCGGAGCTGTTCGATCTCGATGGCGGCGGCGCGCTGCGCGGCGCGCGCGGCGAGGAAGTCGAGCCTGACTGCGCGCAGCACGCGCTGCGCGTCCAGCACGTCGATGAAGCCGCGCTCGCCGAAGCGGTAGGCGGCTTCCGCGACCCGGAGCGCGTCCTCGGCCTGGCGCAGCAGGCCGCCCTCGAACGCCTGGATCTGCTGCGTCGCCACCTCATGCCGCGAATAGGCCCCTTCCAATGCGGTGAGGAGCTCGATCCGCCGCGCCTCGCCCAGCGCGGTGGCCTGCTGGAGCTGCGCGACCGCTTCGCCGATGGGACCCTGGCGCTGATTCCACACCGGGATGGGAATGGACAGTCCGAGGAGGAAGTGACGCTGGTCCGGATCCTGGTTGACGCCGGCCCGTACCGTCGGCTGCGGCGTACGCAGGGCGCGCTCGGTTTCGAGGCGAGCACGGGCGCGCTCGATCTCGGCACGGGACTGGGCGAGCGCGGGATAACGCTCCAGCATCTCGGCGCGCAACGTGTCGAGCGGGGGCAGCGGGGCGGGCGCCTCGAGCGTGCCCGTGACGTCGCGCAAGCCGGTCACCGGGAGGCCGATCAGCGCGAGCAGTTGCGCGCGCGCTTCGGTGATGCGCAGCCGTGTGCTCGCCGAGGCGTTCGCCGCGCTGCGCGCTTCGGCATCGGCCCGCGTGAGCTCGAGCCGCGGCGCCTCGCCGACCTCGACGCGGACCGCGATGCGCCGGCGGATATCCTCCAGCAGGCGCTGCGTGTCCGCTGCGAGTTCCGCTTCCGCCTTGCGGCGAAGCACCTCGTAGAACGCGAACTGCACGGCGGCGCGCAATGCCAGGCGCGATTCCTGGAGCGCGAGCTGGCTGCCTTCCAGGCCGGCCTCGGCAGCGCGGATGCGTGGCTGGCGCACGCTCGGCAGATCGATCGGCTGCGCGAGGCCGAAGGTGTAGACGTTGCCGTCCCGGCCGTCGCTGACCCGCGCCCGCTGGCGGCCGCCATCGAGATAGCTTTCCGGGTTGGGATAAGCGCGCGCGGTGAGGATCGAGGCGCGCGCCGCCTCGGTCTGTGCGGCCGCCACGGCCAGACGCGGATTGTTCCGCTCGGCCAACTCCAGCGCGCGTTCGAGGGTGAGGACCTCGTCGGCGCGCGTGCCGAACGCGAGCGCGGCGCAGAACACGCCCACGACGATACCTGCAGCGTTCAAACAGCCTCCCAGCGCAGTGCGGTTTTCTTGGTGGCGCCAAGGTCTTGCCCGCACCAGCGGGTGCCCGGCCGCCGGGGGTCGACCCGGGATGACGACGGCACGGCACGCGGAGGGGCCACCCCCCGCACGGCTACTCCCCTTGCGCCCCGTCAGATTGCGGCAGGATCGTAAAGTTCAAGTTATCGAATGCTATTACGAGAACTAATCCACCGTTTTTCTTGCGTGCACCCGCCCTAGAACTCGAGCGGGTCCACGTCGATGTGCCAGCGCACGGCACCCGGCTTGAGCGCGTAGAGCGCGCCGCTCCATTCCCGCAGAAACGTCTGCAGGGCGCGCCGGGCGGTCGCCTGCAGCAGCACCTGTGCCCGCTCCCAGCCGTTGTGGCGCGCCAGCGTCATGGGCACCGGGTCGAACATCGCGATCGACGCGTCGCGCGGCGGCGCCCCGGCACACGCTTCCTGCAGGAAGGCGACCGCATCGGCCATGTGCCGCGCCTCGGCGCGCAGCGAGGCCTCATAGACATAGGGCGGGAACGCGGCCTGCTCGCGCTCCTCCAGCAGGCGCTCCGCGAAGCCGCGGAAGTCGTGACGCGCCAGGGCCTGGTACAGCGGGTGCTCGGGATAGCGCGTCTGGATGACCACCTCCCCCGGTGCCGCCGCGCGGCCGGCGCGGCCGGACACCTGCATCAGCTGGGCGAAGAGCCGCTCCGGCGCGCGGTAGTCCGCGGCAACCAGCGCGGCGTCGGCGTTGAGCACCCCGACCAGCGTGAGGCCGGGGAAATCGTGTCCCTTGGCGAGGATCTGCGTGCCCACGAGGATCTGCGCTTCGCCGCCGCGGATGCGGGCCGCCATCGTTTCCCACGCCCCGCGGTTGCGCATGGAATCGGAGTCGATGCGCGCCACCCGCGCCTCCGGAAAGCGCGCGGCGATCGACGCTTCGAGCCGCTGCGTGCCGCGGCCGAAGGGCACGAGGTCGACGTTGCCGCACGTCGGACACGCGCGCGGGACGGGCTGTGCGTGCCCGCAGTGGTGGCAGCGCAGCCTGCCCTCGCCGAGATGGACGACGAGGTGGGCCGAGCAGCGCGGACAGCCGGCGGTCCAGGCGCAGGCGCCGCACACGAGCACCGGCGCGAAACCGCGGCGGTTGAGAAAGAGCAGCGACTGCTCGCCGCGGGCAAGGCGCGCGCGCACGGCCGCCGCCAGCGAGGCCGAGAGGCCGTCCTCGGCCGGTTCCGTCCGCAGGTCGACGAGCCGCATGGCCGGCAGCACCGCCCCTTCGCGCGCGCGGCGCGGCAGCTCGAGCAGCGTGTACCGGCCGGTGCGCGCGTGCTGGTACGACTCGAGCGACGGCGTGGCCGACCCGAGCACCACCGGCACGCCCGCTGCATGCGCGCGAAACACCGCGAGGTCGCGCGCCGAGTAGCGCACGCCGTCCTGCTGCTTGAACGACGCATCGTGCTCCTCGTCCACGATGACGATGCCGGGTGCGGGCAGCGGTGCGAACACGGCGAGCCGCGTGCCGAGCACGATGTCGGCTTCGCCCCGCTGCACCGCGAGCCATGCCTTCGCGCGCTCGGTGTCCGGAACCGCGCTGGTCAGCGTGACGACGCGTGCGCCGGGAAAGCGCGCCGCGAACTCCTCGGCGAGGCGGGGCGTGAGATTGATCTCGGGCACGAGCACCAGCGCCTGGCGGCGCTCCGCGAGCGCCGCCGCGCACGCATGCAGATAGACCTCGGTCTTGCCGCTTCCGGTGATCCCGAGCAGCAGGAAGGCCCGATACGCCCCGAGCGAGCCGGCCACGGTGCGCACCGCTTCGCCCTGGGCCTCGGTGAGCACGTGCGACGCGGCGAAGGCCGGCGTGCGCGGCGGCGCGGGGCAGGGGGCGATCCACGCGCGCGCGAGGAGGTCGCGCGCGACCGCCGCGGGCAACGCGTCGGCCGGCACCGTGCCCGCAGCCGCGAGCTCGAGCGCCGCGCGGCGGGCGCGGCTGCGCGAAGGGAGCGATGCGATCGCGGCACGGCCGTCCGCGGTGATGGCGTAGGCCGGCGGCCCGAGCCGCAGCGGTTCGGGCCGTCGCAGGCGGGGCGGGAGCGCCGCGTGGATGACCTCGCCGAGCGGCCGCTGGTAGTACTCCGCCGTGAAGCGCGCGAGGGCGAGCCAGTCGGGCGCGAGGGGCGCGAGGTCGTCGAGCAGCGCGTGTGCCTCGCGCAGCCGTTCGGGCGGGAGGTCGCTCGTCTGCGCGACGTCGACGACGATGCCCGCGAGCCTGCGGGGGCCGAACGGCACGATGACGCGTCGTCCGATGTCCGCCGGCGTCGCGCCGTCGGCGCGGTAGTCGAACGTGCGCGGGAGCGGCACGTCGAGCGCGACGCGAAGGATCGTCATGTCGGGCGCGAAGCCTCTCGTGGGCCGGGCTGTCAGGCGAGCCCGTCAGATGCTCACATCAAGTTGATGCGGGAGGCCGCAAGTCACTGGGCCAACAGGCGTTCCGAAGTTGTGCACAGATTCTGTGGGTAACTTTGTGGGTAAGCCCGCAAGAAAACCGTAAAGTCCTCGCCCGCAAGGGAAATTCCTCGCCGCCCACTTTTTGAACGCGTACAGAAAAACATGTCGGTTCAGGGACTTATGGAGGCTTTCAGAGGGGGCGCCGGGCGGTCTCGAGGCATTTCCGTGCCCCGCACGGTTGTGTGCATAAGTCAAGTCCCGCGTGATTTCGAAGGACGGGCCGGGAAATGTGCCAAAAGTCACATGTGCCAGGCCGGACTCTGCGTTCGCACCGCCTCCACCAGCGTCTCCACGTGCGCGGGCGGTGTGAACTGGGAGATGCCGTGGCCGAGGTTGAAAACGTGGCCGGGCCCCTTGCCGTAGGAGGCGAGCAGGCGGGCCACCTCGGCTTCGATGGCCGCGGGCGGGGCGAACAGGGCCATGGGGTCGAGGTTCCCCTGCAGCGCGACGCGTGCGCCGACGCGACGGCGTGCATCGCCGAGGGCGATCGTCCAGTCCACGCCGACCGCATCGCAGCCGCACGCGGCGATGTCCTCCAGCCACAGCCCGCCGCCCTTGGTGAAGACGATGCTCGGCACGCGGCGGCCGTCGGCCTCGCGGGTCAGCGCGGCCACCACGCGGCGCAGGTAGGCCAGCGAGAACTCGTGGTAGGCGTGCTGCGGGAGCGTGCCGCCCCAGGTGTCGAAGATCATCACCGCCTGCGCGCCCGCCGCGATCTGGGCATTGAGGTAGGCGGCGACGCTGCGGGCGAGCACGTCGAGCAGCTTGTGGGCCGCGTCGGGGCGCGAGTAGAGGAGCGTCCTGATCTTGCGGAAGTCGTCGCTGCCGCCGCCCTCCACCATGTAGCAGGCGAGGGTGAAGGGGCTGCCCGAGAAGCCGATGAGCGGCACGCGGCCGCCGAGCGCGGCGCGGATTTCCCGTACTGCATCCATCACGTAGCGCAGCTCGCCTTCGGGGTCGGGCACGGCGAGGCGTGCGATGTCGGCGTCGTCGCGGAGGGGACGCTCGAACTTCGGCCCCTCGCCCTCCGCGAAGTAGAGGCCCAGGCCCATCGCGTCCGGCACGGTGAGGATGTCGGAGAAGAGGATCGCGGCGTCGAGGCGATAGCGCTCCAGCGGCTGCAGCGTCACTTCGGTCGCGTAGGCCGGCGTCTTGGCGAGGCCGAGGAAGGAGCCGGCGCGCTTGCGCGTGGCGTTGTACTCGGGGAGATAGCGCCCCGCCTGCCGCATCAGCCAGATCGGCGTGTAGGGCGTGGGCTCGCGCAGCAGCGCGCGCAGCAGCGTGTCGTTCTGCAGGGGCGGTCGGCTCACGCCTTCTCCTTCATGAGCTTGGTCACGATGAACTTCCACTCCGCCGGCGTCACCGGCGTGATCGAGAGGCGGTTGCCGCGCCGCAGGATCACCATGTCGGCGAGCTCCGGATGTTCGCGCAGCTCGGCAAGGTGCACCAGCCGCGTCTTCTTCACCAGCTTCACGTCCACGTTGAGCCAGCGCGGTTCCTCGCGGGTGGCCTTGGCGTCGTAGTAGTCGCTCTTCGGGTCGAACTGCGTCGCGTCCGGATAGGCGTCGCTCGCCACCTCGGCCAGTCCGGCGATGCCCGGCTCCGGGCAGCTCGAATGATAGAAGAGCACGCGGTCGCCGATCTTCATGCCGTCGCGCATGAAGTTGCGCGCCTGGTAGTTGCGGACGCCGAACCAGGGCGTGGTCTGCCTGGGGGCCGCGACGAGATCGTCGATGCTGAACTCGTCGGGCTCGGACTTCATGAGCCAGTAGCGCAAGGTTCGAGACCGCAAAAAAAGACAGCAGCGCGAACGCTGCTGTCTTGCTTGTAGGCGCCCCCCGCCGATGTCGCTGGACCCGGGGTTCTTGAACCATGTCGGCTCAAGGTGGTCGCGTTCCGGTCACATCAGGTACGTCCGGCTAAGGGACGCGCACAACAGTGACCACGTCGTTCGCAACCAGGTTACTGCATTGGTTCAAGAGTGCGATAAGGCCCTCGCGAACAACGCAGGGGACATTGGAAACTGCGGGCGCTGCACGGCAGATTCAAGCGGCGCAGGATGCGCCCTGAAGCGCGCTGCCCGGGTGCTACTCGAACAGTTTTTCCTGCGGCGCGAGCGCCTGATCGAGCGTCGCCTGCATGCTGCGCATTCTACGCTTCGCGTCCTCGATGTCAAAGCCGTTGGCGCTCGCCGCATCGGAAGATTGCGCGCCGCGCGCGACGAGCAGCTCGTGCGCGATGTTGAGCGCCGCCATCACGGCGATGCGCTCGAGCGAGCCCACGCGCCCGCTCGACTTGATCTCGTTCATCTTTTGATCGAGATACTCGACCGCCTGCAGCAGCGCGTCGCGTTCCTCGTCGGCGCAGTTGACCTTGTAGGTGCGCCCCATGATGACGATGTCGAGCGACTTGTCGGCGCCCTTCGCTGCGCTCATTCCGGAATCCTTGCCAGCAGGTGTTCGAGGCGCGTACGGGCACCCGAGACCTTCTCCTCGAGGCGCTTGTTCTCGTTGGCCAGTTGCGCCATGCGCTGGCGCAGCTCGGTGTTTTCGTCGCGCAGCCGCTGGCACAATTCAGCGGCCTGCCGCACCTTGTCCTCGAGCGCGGAAAGTTCCGGTTCCATCGGCACACTATAGTTGCAAAAATTTCGCCGGGTCAAGAAGCTAGATATCGTTTTCAATGTAGTTCCGTGATTGCCGACACACCCATGGGGGCACCCCCCGACGACTTCGCGGCGGCGAACCCGCTGCGCGCCGATGCGGTGCGCCTGGCCGGCACGACGCGCCGCGGCAAACCCTGCGAGCTCATCGACAACACCGGCCGGGGCTTGCCGCGCGCGGAGCTGGAGGCGCTGCTGGCGGCGCTGATCGAAAACGACCGCTTCGGTTTCGCGCTCGCCTCCGCGAAGGGCGGGGCGACGCTCGCGCTCGATCGCCTCGAGGCGGCGCACGTGCAGGTCGCCGGCGAGCTCTATCGGCTGTTCGTGCATCGCTACACCGCGCGGCTCGAACGCTTTTGATCCGGCGCACGCGGCCCGCCGCCGCGGCTGCGCTACACTCGGCTCCGCACGAGGTGCCCGCGCGCCGTCAGGTGCGCGGGTAAACGGGAAGCCGGTGACCGCCGCATGCATCGTCCGATGCTCTTGCGGCCCATGCCGGCGCTGCCCCCGCAACGGTAGGCAAGCGCAGTCGGATCACTCCATGCCACTGTGGAAGCGCGTCGCTCGACGGCGGCTTCCATGGGAAGGCGGATCCGGCCGCGGCGCGCAACGCATCGCGCGCCCTGCTTGCAAGCCCGGAGACCGGCCTCGCGCGCCAGGTGGGGACGACGCGGGTGTGCGGAGTCGAACCGAGCATGCGGCGCGCGCCGCTCGTTCCGTCCCCGATCGTGACCGCTATGCCGGCATGCGGGGACGCTTGCCGGCGGGGAGGAACGTCTCATGTCTCGCCAGCCCTTGCGGGCCGCCGCCGCGGCCGCGCTCGCACTCGCCTTCGCATCGCCCACCCACGCCGCCGACGACGACGCGCTCGTCGTCACCGCCACGCGCTTCCCGGAGCGCGCGGCTGCGCTGCCGATCGGCACGCGCGTCATCACGGCGGAGGACATCCGCACCAGCACCGCGCGCACCTTGCCCGAGCTGCTCGGCCAGCTCGGGGGGCTCAACGTGCGCAACGCCTCCGGCTCGCCCGACCTGCAGGTGGACCTCCGCGGTTTCGGCGTCACCGGCGACCAGAACACGCTGCTGCTGCTCGACGGCGTCCGCCTGAACGAGCCCGACCTCTCCACCGCGCGGCTGTCGTCGATCCCGCTCGAGGCGATCGAGCGCATCGAGATCCTGCCGGGCGGCGGCGCGGTGCAGTTCGGCGGCGGCGCGACCGGCGGGACGGTGAACATCATCACGCGCTCGGCCCCGAGCGGCGCGCGCAGCGCGACCGCGTTCGCCGGCGCCGGCAGCTACGACACCTTCGACCTGCGTGCCTCGGCGAGCATCGCCGGCGAGCGCGCCGCCCTGTCGCTCTACGCCAATCGCCTCACCTCCGAGAACTACCGGCGCAACAACGACCTCGAGCAGCAGAACATCCTGGGTGATGCGCGCTGGGGCGATGCCGACGCGAGCCTCGGCCTCAAGTTCGGCCTCGATCGTCAGGAGCTGCGCCTGCCCGGCGCACTCACCGAGGCGCAGATTGCGCAGGACCGGCGCCAGACGTTCACCCCCGACGACCACGCCCTGCGCGACGGCGGCTTCGCCACCGCGACCGCACGCAAGCGCTTCGGGGCGTTCGAGGTGCTCGCGGACCTCGGTTACCGGGACAACCGCAATGCGGCGTTCTTCCGGGACTACGCCTTCGGGCTGTTCGACTTCTACAACGAGACGCGGCGCCACGGCACGACGTTCTCGCCGCGCGTGCGCTGGGAGGGACGGCTCGCGTCCTTGCCGTCCACCGTCGTGGTCGGCTACGACCGCTCCGACTGGGACTGGAACAACCGCAGCGCCGCGTCCTCATCCGGCATCGGCTCGCCCACCAGCGAGACCGACGCGACGCAGACGCAGAACGCCTTCTACGCGCAGTGGCTGGCCCAGCCGACGCGTGCGCTGCGCACCAACCTCGGCTATCGCGTCGAGCGGGTCGAGGCGGAGCGCATCGGCGTGACCGCCGGCACGCGGCAGTCGCAGACGCGTACGCCGGATGCAGCCGAGCTCGGCCTGCGCTACGCGGTGACAGACGCCGTCGCCGTGCTCGGCCGCGTCGGCACGAGCTTCCGCGTGCCGACCGTGGACGACAACGGCCTCACGGCGACCGGCAACCTGCTCGAGCCGCAGACCGCTCGCAATTACGAAGTCGGCGCCGAGTACCGCACCGCGGCGCTCATGGTGCGCGCGAACGTGTACCTCATCCGGCTGCGCAACGAGATCTACTACAGCCCGCTGTCGCCGAACCCGCTCGGCTTTTTCCTCGGCGCCAACGTCAACCTGCCGCCCACGGAGCGCCGCGGCCTGGAACTCGCGGCGAACTGGCAGGCCACGCGCACCGTCGAGCTGGGCGGCAGCGTCAACGTGCTGCGCGCGGAGTTCCGCGAAGGGACGTTCAACGGCATCGACGTGGCGGGGAACGAGGTGCCGCTGGTCCCGAACCGGCTCGCCACGCTGCGTGCGGGCTGGGAGTTCCTGCCGCGGACGCACCTGTCGGCGAGCTACACCTACGTCGGCAGGCAGCGGTTCGACAACGACCAGGCGAACCGTTTCCGCGACATGCCGTCGTACGGGCTGGCCGACGTGCGCCTCGCGCACAGCCGCGGGCCGTGGCGATTCTCGGCCATGGTGAACAACCTGTTCGACGAGAAGTACTTCAGCTACGGGATCGTGAACAGCCCCATCGCACCGACGACGTACAGCGCGTATCCGCAGGCGGGGCGGACGTACTTCGCCTCGGTCGAGTACCGGTTCCGGTAGCGGCGGCCGGTCGCGATGCGCGCCTTCGCCACGCATGCCGTCGAGGCCGGGCCGTGAAGCGCCTGGCGGTCGCGCTGCTGGCCGCAGCGATGCTCGCAGGCACCCTCGGCGTGCGCGCAGCCGAGGGCTTCGCGGACGACGCGGGGCAGCGCGTGGTGATCGAGGCGCCGGCGCGGCGCATCGTCACGCTGGCGCCGCATCTCGCGGAGCTCGCCTTCGCCGCCGGCGCCGGCGACCGGGTCGTGGGCGTCTCCTCGTACACCGACTGGCCGGACGCGGCGCGCGCGCTGCCGGTCCTGGCGGCGAACGGCGAAGTGGATCTCGAGCGCCTCGTGGCCGCGCAGCCCGACCTCGTGCTCGCGTGGACGAGCGGCGTGCCCCGCCAGCAGGTCGCGCGCATCGAGCGGCTCGGGATCCGCGTCGTTTCGGTCGAGATCCGCCGGCTGGAGGACATCGCGCTGTGGCTGCGGCGCATCGGCCGTCTCGCCGGCACCGAGGCGCACGCCGAGCGTGTGGCGGCGCGCTACGAGCGTGATCTCGCCGCGCTGGTCGCGGCCCATCGCGGCCGCGCCGACGTCGCGACCTTCTACGAGATCTGGCACGACCCGCTGATGACCCTCTCCGGCGCGCACCTCGTCTCGCAGATCCTGTCGATCTGCGGCGGGCGCAACGTGTACGCCGACGCATCCGTGCTCGCGCCCGTGGTGTCCCTCGAGGATCTCATCGCCACTCGCCCGACCGCGGTGCTGGTCGCCGCGCCCCCCGAGCAGGCCGAGCGCTGGATGGGCGCGTGGCGCAGCGACCCGCGGCTCGTCGCGGTCGGCGCGCGCCACGTCGAACGCATCGACCCGGCACTCGCCAACCGCATGGGACCGCGCGTGCTCGACGGCGTGAGGGCCGTGTGTGCGGCGCTCGAGCGCGCGCGCTAGCGCGTCACCGCCATCGTGAGCAGCAGGATGATCTCGACCGTCTCCACGCCGGCGCCCAGGCAGTCGCCGCTCATGCCGCCGACGCGTGCGCGGAGATAGACCCACCAGGCGGCGAGTGCGAGCGGCGCCGCGAGGGCGAGCGTCCACGCGCCCGCTGCCATGCCGAGCACGGTGAGCGCCGCCGCCCACGCCCACAGCTCGATCGCCGACGCGCGCCATGCGAACCGCTCCGCCATGCCGGGCGCGAGCGGCGGCAGCGTCCGCGACCACAGCACCGCGCCGTAGCGCGCCCATGCGGCCGCGAGCGCGAGCTCGGCGGCAAGCTGCGCGGGCGCGGTGCCGCCGCGCAGGATCACCGCGAGCAGCACGAGCTTCGCGGCGATGGCGACGATGAGCGCGATCGCGCCGAAGCTGCCGACGTGCGGATCGCGGAGCACCTCGAGAAAGCGCTCGCGGCTGCGGTGCGCGGCGCCGAGCGCGTCGGCGAGGTCCGCGAGGCCGTCCAGATGCAACGCGCCGGTGACCGCTATCCACGCCACCGTCCCCGCGAGTGCGCCGAGCCAGGGATCGATGCCGGCGCCGAGCCACGCCGCGGCCGCGACGATTCCGCCGACCAGGGCGCCGACCACCGGGAACCAGCGCGACGACTGCGCGAGCTGCTCGGGCGCAAAGTCGCGCACCTGCGGCGTCGGAATGCGCGTGAGGAACTGCACCGCGAGGATCAGGCCGCGCATCAATCCGCCGGCGCGAAGTTGAGCGCGAGCAGCACCGGCGGCGCGCCGGCGAGCAGCGACAGGCGGCAGGTCGCCGCCGCCGGCAGTGCGATGCGGAAGAGCGCGGCGGGGGCCAGGCCGAGCGCGTGGCCGAGCGCGGCGCGGATCACGCCGGCGTGCGTCACGACGACGAGGTGGCCGCGATGCGCGGTGGCGAGTGTGGCGAGCGCGCGGTCGACGCGTGCGGTGAACGCCTCGTACGCCTCGCCGTTCGGCGGCGTGACGGCGCGCGGATCGGCGCGGAAGGCGTCGAAGCGCGGCGGGTCGAGTGCGCGCACTTCGTCCGCCGAGCGCTCCTCCCAGTCGCCGAAGCGCATCTCGGCGAGATCGTCCGCGACGGTGAGCGGCACGCCGGCCGCCCCCGCGGCCTGTGCGGCGAACGCGCGGCAACGCGCGAGCGGCGAGCAGGCGATGGCGTCGGGCGCAGGGAGCGCCGCCGCGGCGTAGGCGCGCGCCATCTGTTCCCAGCCGCGCGGCGACAGCGGCGGATCCGACGCGCCGCGGAACACGAACGGGCGGCCCTCGACGTCGCCATGACGCAGCAGGGTGACCAGCAGCGCGGCGCTCATTCCCGATCCGACACGCCGGCCGCGGCGAAGGTGGCCATCTCGCGATGCAGCCGCAGCGCCGCCTGCAGCAGCGGCACCGTGACGGCGGCGCCGCTGCCTTCGCCGAGCCGCATGCCGAGGTCCAGCAGCGGCACGAGCCCGAGGCGCGCGAGCGCGACGTCGTGGCCCTGCTCGGCGGAGCGATGCGAGGCGAGCAGCCAGTCGGTCACCCGCGGCGCGAGGCCCTGCGCAGCCAGCGCGGCCGCGGCGCTGATGAACCCGTCCAGCAGCACCGGCACGCCGCGCTCGGCGGCGCGCAGCAGATAGCCCGCGATCGCCGCGATCTCGAGCCCGCCGAGCTGGGCCAGCCACGCCGCGGCGTCCGCGGGCTGCGCCGCACGCGCCCGGGCGAGTGCGGCGCCGACCACCTCCACCTTGAAGGCGCGTCGCGTCGGCTCGATGCCGGTACCGAGCCCGACGATGCGCTCCGGCGCCTCCCCGGTGAACGCGCAGACCAGTGCCGACGCGGCCGTCGTGTTGCCGATCCCCATGTCGCCCGCGATCAGCAGCGTGGCGCCGGCCTCGGCGTCCGCATCCGCGCAGCGCGCGCCGGCCTCGACCGCGCTGCGCATCTCCGACTCCGTCATCGCCGGCCCGGCCACGAGATCCGCGGTGCCGTCCCGGATGCGGGCGTCCACCACGCCGAAGCGGTGCACGCGGGGTGCGGCGACGCCCACGTCGACCACGGTGAGCCGCGCGTCGAGCCCGCGCGCGAGCGCGTTCACCGCGGCCCCGCCGCCGGCAAAACCGGCGAGCATCTGTGCCGTCACCTCGCGCGGATAGGCCGAGACGCCGCGCAGCGCGACGCCGTGGTCGCCGGCGAACACGGTGATGGCGACCCGCAGCGGCTCGGGGATCTCCCGGCCCTGGCGCGCGGCGAACCAGCAGGCGACGTCCTCGAGTCGGCCCAGCGCGCCGCGCGGCTTCACCAGGCGATCCTGGCGGGCGCGGGCACGCGCTTCGGCGTCGCGATCGAGCGGAGCGATGCTTGGAGTCATGGCGCGGCCAATTGTAGGGGCTTCGGAATGGGGCTTCGTGGGCGCGGCCGCTCCGGTGCGCCGAAATCGAGCGACGGCCACTTCTGCTATCGTCCGCGCCCATGCTGCCTCCCTCCGCGCCCGCCGTTCCGGACGGCATCGATGCGGCGCGCATCCGCCGGGCGCTCGTCGTCAAGCTGCGTCACCACGGCGACGTGCTGCTCGCCTCGCCGGTGTTCAGTGCGCTCAAGGCGGCCGCCCCGCAGGCGACGATCGATGCCCTGGTGTACGAGGACACGCGCGAGATGCTCACCCTGCATCCGGCGATCGACGTGGTGCACACCGTCGGGCGCAACTGGCGCAACCTGCCGCTGCCGTTGAAGCTCGCCGCCGAAGCGGGTCTCGTGCGGCGGCTGGCGGCGCGCCGCTACGATCTGGTCATCCACCTCACCGACAGCCCGCGCGGCGCCGCGCTCGTGCGCCTGCTGCGCCCGCGCTGGTCCGTCGCGCCCGACGACCCCTCGCGCGGCCGGGTGTGGAAGCGTGCGTTCACGCATCGCTACAAGCTCACGCGTACGCGGCGCCACACGGTCGAGGTGCATCTCGATGCGCTGCGCCGGCTCGGCATCCAGCCGGGCGAGGCGGAGCGCCGGCTCGTGCTGGTCGCCGGCGACGAGGCCGAGGCCGAGGTGCAGAGCCGGCTCGCGAGCCTCGGTCTGCCCGAACATGGCTTCGTCCACCTGCATCCCACCTCGCGCTGGCTGTTCAAGTGCTGGCCGGCGGAGCGCAACGCCGAGCTCATCGATGCGCTCGCGGCGCGCGGCGAGCGCGTGGTCATCACCGCCGCACCGAGCAAGCCCGAGCGCGCGATGGTCGATCGCATCCTCGCGGCGTGCCGCTCGCGGCCCGTCGACCTCGCCGGCCAGCTCTCGCTCAAGGCGCTGGCCGCGCTGACGCGGCAGGCGAAGGTGTTCGTCGGCGTGGACTCCGCGCCGATGCACATCGCCGCCGCAATGGGCACGCCCGTGGTCGCGCTGTTCGGGCCGAGCGGCGAGATCGAGTGGCAGCCGTGGCGGGTGGCGCATCGCGTCGTCGCCTCCGACGTGCATCCCTGCCGTCCATGCGGGAACGACGGCTGCGGCGGCGGCAAGGTGAGCGAGTGCCTCACCACGCTGCCCACGGCGCGGGTGCTCGCCGCGATCGACGCGCTGCTCGCGCCTTGAGAATCGCGCTCGTCCGGCAGCGCTACAACCCGTACGGCGGCGCGGAACGCTTCGTCTCGCGCGCGGTGGCCGCGCTGGCCGCGCGCGGGGTGCGTGCCGCGGTGGTCACGCGCGACTGGGCCGGCGCCGAGCAGCCCGACGGCTACGAGGTGCTGCGCGTCGCGCCGTTCCACCTCGGCCGGCTGTGGCGCGACTGGGGCTTCGCGCGTGCGGCCTGCGCGCGGCTCGCCGAGGAGCGCTTCGATCTCGTGCAGTCGCACGAGCGCCTCGCCTGCTGCGACGTCTATCGCGCCGGCGACGGCGTGCACCGCGTCTGGCTCGAGCGCCGCGCCCGCGCGGCCGGGCCGCTCGCGCGCGCCGCACAGGCGCTCAGCCCCTATCACCGCTACGTACTGGCGGCGGAGCGGCGCATGTTCGCCTCGCCGCAGCTGGCCGCGGTGATCTGCAACTCGCGCATGGTCGCGCGCGAGATCGCCGCGCACTTCGGCGTCGCGGACGCGAAGCTGCACGTGATCTACAACGGCGTGGACCTCGCGCGCTTCCATCCCGGGCTGCGCGACGAGCATCGCGCCGCCCTGCGCGCGCGCCTCGGCATTCCGGAGACGGCCTTCACCTACGTGCACGTCGGCTCGGGCTACGCCCGCAAGGGCGTGGACCGCGCGCTCGCCGCGCTCGCGGCGCTGCCCGACCGGGACGCGCGCCTCGTGATCGTCGGCCGGGACCGCGCGGAGGCCCGCATGCGCCGCCTCGCCGAGCGGCTGGGCGTCGGCGGCCGCGTGCACTTCGCCGGCGGTCAGACCGACGTGCGGCCCTGGTATGCCCTGGCCGATGCGTTCGTGCTCGCCACGCTCTACGACCCGATGCCGAACGCGGCGGTCGAGGCGCTCGCCTGCGGCCTGCCCGCGGTGGTGACCGAGCAGTGCGGCGCGGCCGAGCTCGTCGTGCCGGGCTCGAGCGGCGAGGTGTGCGACGCGTTCGACTCCGCCGCGCTCGTCCGCGCGATGGCGGCGGCGGCGCAGGGCGATCGGACGGCCCGCCGTGCCGCCGCACGGGCGAGCGTCGCCGGCCTCGGGCTCGATGCGATGGGCGCCGCGCTGGTCGCGCTCTACGAGCGTCTCCTCGCCCGGAAAGCCGGGGGTGGGGGGGTATAATCCGCCCCTCCGCCATGGCCTCTTCCCGGAACACCAGCAGCTTCCAGCTCTACCTGCGCCTGCTCGGCTACGTGAAGCCGTACTGGAAGGTGTTCGCCGCGTCGATTCTCGCCATGGCGATCGTCTCGGCCACCGAGCCCGCGCTGCCGGCCATCGTGAAGCCGCTGCTCGACGGCACCTTCATCGACAAGGACCGGTCGCTGCTGAAGTGGCTCCCGCTGGTGATCATCGGCATCTTCGTCGTGCGCGGCATCGCGTCGTTCGTCTCCGGGTACACCGTGCACTGGGTGGCGCAGAAGGTGGTGATGGACCTGCGCAACGCGATGTTCGGCAAGCTGGTGCGCCTGCCGACCACGTTCTACGACAACAACACCACCGGCGCGCTGGTGTCGAAGTTCATCCACAACGTCTCGCAGGTCACGGGCGCGGCGACCAGCGCGATCCAGGTGCTGGTCAAGGATTCGCTCGCCGTGCTCGGCCTGCTCGCCTGGCTGCTGTGGCTCAACTGGAAGCTCACGCTGATCGCGCTGGTGGTCGGGCCGATCATCGTGCGCATCGTGAAGTTCTTCAGCGGCCGCCTGCGCGCCATGAGCCGCGCGGAACAGACCGCGATGGGCGATCTCACCCACGTGCTCGAGGAGTCGATCGGCAACAACCGCGTGGTCAAGGTGTTCGGCGGCCAGGAGTACGAGGCGAAGCGCCTCGATGCGGCCACCAACAAGGTGCGCCGCTACCAGATGAAGATGGCGGTGGCCGCCGCGGCCAACGTGCCGATGACGCAGATCGTCGCCTCGATCGCGGTGGCGGGCATCGTGTACATCGTCGCGGACCAGGCGCAGCGCGACCAGACCACCGTCGGCGGCTTCGTCTCGTTCCTCGCCGCGCTGCTGATGCTGCTCGCGCCGCTGAAGCGCCTGACCGGCGTGAACGAGACCCTGCAGCGAGGCCTCGCCGCGGCCGAGACCGTGTTCGACCTCATCGACGAGCAGCCCGAGGACGACCGCGGCACGGTGGAGGCCGGACGGCTCCGCGGCGAGATCCGCTTCGAGGGGGTGCGCTTCACCTATCCGGCCGCGGGACGCCCGGCGCTCGACGGCATCGACCTCGCCATCGCGGCGGGCGAGACGGTGGCGCTGGTGGGCGCGTCGGGGAGCGGCAAGACCACGCTCGCCAACCTGCTGCCGCGCTTCTACGTCGCGAACGAGGGGCACATCGTCATCGACGGCGTGGACATCGGCGACTACCGCCTCGCCAGCCTGCGCGAGAACATCGCGCTCGTGAGCCAGGACGTCACGCTCTTCAACGACACGGTGGCGGCGAACATCGGCTACGGTGCGATGCGGCGCACGTCGGAAGCGGAGGTCGTCGCCGCTGCCGAGGCCGCCAACGCGATGAACTTCATCCGCGAGATGCCGCAGGGGCTGCAGACGCTCATCGGCGAGGACGGCGTGCGCCTCTCCGGCGGGCAGCGCCAGCGACTCGCCATCGCGCGCGCGTTCCTCAAGGACGCGCCGATCCTCATCCTCGACGAGGCGACCAGCGCCCTCGACAGCGAGAGCGAGCGCAACATCCAGGCCGCGCTGGAGAAGCTGATGCGCGGCCGCACCACGCTGGTGGTCGCGCACCGGCTCTCCACCATCGAGAACGCCGACCGCATCGTGGTGCTGGAGGCCGGGCGCATCGCCGAGGCCGGCCGCCACGACGAGCTGCTCGCACGCGGCGGCATCTACGCGCGGCTGCATCGCCTGCAGCACCAGCGCGACGAAGCGGTCGCGGCCTGAGCCGGGCGCGGCCGTGCGGATCCTCCACACCGAGAGCTCGCAGGGCTGGGGCGGCCAGGAGATCCGCATCCTCGCCGAGGCCGAGGGCATGACGGCGCGGGGGCACGACGTGTTCGTCGGCGCGCCGGCGGCGCACCGCATCCACGTCGAGGCCCGCGCCCGGGGCCTCCCGGCTGCGGACTTGCCGCTCGGCCGCAAGCGCGCCGCCGGCGTGGTCGCGCTGCGCCGGTGGCTGCGCGAGCATCGGGTGGACGTGGTGAACACCCACAGCTCGATCGACAGCTGGCTCGTCTCGATCGCCTGCGCGACGCTCGCGCGGCCGCCGGCGATCGTCCGCACCCGGCACGTGTCGGTGCCCGTGGCGAAGACGCTCGGCAATCGCTGGCTCTACGGCACCGCGGCGGCGCACGTCGTCACCACCGGCGAGATGCTGCGCGAGCAGCTCGTGCGCGAGAACGGCCTGCCGCCGGAGCACGTCACCTCGGTCCCGACCGGCATCCGCCCCGACGTGTTCGCGCCGGGGAATCGCGCGGAGGCGCGCCGCGCCCTGGGGCTGCCGGAGGGCGGCCTCCTGGTGGGCATCGTCGCGACGCTGCGCAGCTGGAAGGGCCACCGCTATCTCATCGACGCGTTCGCGCGCCTCGACCGGGCGGACGCCATGCTCGTCATCGTCGGCGACGGGCCGCAGCGCGAGGCGCTCGAGCGCCAGGTGCTGGACGCGGGCCTCGTGCCGCGCGTGCGCTTTGCCGGCGACCAGCGCGACGTCGCCCCCTGGTTCCGCGCGCTCGACGTCTTCGCGCTGCCCTCCTACGCGAACGAGGGCGTGCCGCAGGCGCTGCTGCAGGCGATGATGACCGGCCTCGCGTGCGTCACCACCGGCGCGGGCGCGATTCCCGAGATCGCGCGCGAGGGCGAGACCGCGCTCGTCGTGCCGACCGAGAACGTGGAGGCGCTCGCCGCGGCGATCGCCCGGCTCGCGGACGACGCGCCGCTGCGCGTACGGCTCGGCGCGGCCGCGCGCGAGCATTGTGTGGCGCACCACTCCTACGAGGCCATGCTGACGAAGATGGAAGCGGTGTTCGCGCGCGCGTGCGCGGCCCGCCGGCCGTGAGCGCCTTCGCGCGGAAGGTCTTCGTCGGCGATTTCGCCGGGCTGGCGAATCGGCTGGAGGCGCTCAACATCGCGTTCGCCATCCGCGCGCGCGGCGGCCACGAGATCGTGCTCGACTGGCCGGAGCTCGATCGGCTCGACGTCGCGGAGACGCGTCCCGGCCGTCTGCCTGCGTGGCGGCGCCTGCTGCGCCACAAGCCGCGCGAAATCGCCACGGACGCCGACCTCGACCGCGCGGCGCGCGCCGGCACCGTCGATCTCAAGGTGTTCTACGGGGACGCGCCCGCGCTCGACCGCCTCTACCGCGAAATGGTGGCGCGCGTGCGGCTGCGGCGGGAGGCCGCCAACGAAGTCGCCGCCGCGATGCGCGGCGCGACGCCGGTGGTCGGTGTGCACGTGCGGCGGGGGGATTTTCCCGGCGCCGACGCCGAGCGCTACACCGCCGCATCGGGCCGTCACGTCGCGGTGCCGATGTGGTGGTACGTCGCCATGATGGACCGCTACGCGGCCGCCTATCCGGGCGTGCGCTTCTTCGTGTCCATGAACGGCCGCCTCGCCGACGTGCCCGCGCTCGCCGCGCGTGGCGACGTGTTCTCGCTGGAGGGCCGCGGCAGCCCGTCGCGGCGTGCGGGCCACGCCGCCGACGTCCATCCTGCCGACGACCTCTTCGCGCTCGCCTGCTGCAGCGTCGTGCTCGCCACGCCCATGTCGAGTTTCTCCCATTGGGCGGCGAGCGTCCTCGGCGGCCCGTCCGCGGCTATCATTCCGGCCGAAGGCGCCACCGTCGCGCGGCCCGATTTCCGCTGCCTGCGGCTCGCCGGCCAGCGGCTGCGCGCCTGGAATCGCGCCAGCAAGGACACCGCGACGGCGGCGGACACAGCGCTCCCGGCGCCGGCGCCGCCGGACACGGGCTGGCTGGTGCGCCGCGAGCGCGAAGGAACCAGAACCCCATGAGCATCGCCAAGGGCGCGGGGGCGCCCGCCGCCGCACTCGACGACCGCCGCGCACGGACCGCGGCGCTGCTCGACCGCACCCAGTTCGCGCTCCTCGGCGCGCTGCTCTTCGTGCTGCCGATCCTCGAGGGCCCGAAGAACATCCTGCTCGTGCTGCTGCTCGTGGTCGGCGTTGCGCGCTGGCTGGTGCGCGGCGCGCCGCTCGGACGTCCCGACGGCTTCGAGCTCGTGCTTCTCGCCTTGCTCGCCGCGTCGCTCTTCAGCACGGCGATGAACTGGCCGTTCGAGAACGCGGGCAAGGGCGTGAAGGACGTGTTCTTCCAGGCGATGGCGGCGGGACTCGCGTATCGCGCCGGATACGCGCCGCGGCAGCTGCGCACGCTGGGCGGTCTCGCGGTGCTCGGGACGGTGGTCGGCGTGATCGTCGGCGTCGTGCTCGTCGCCCTCGGCCGCAACGTGCTGCTCGAGCTGCATTCGGTCGGCGTGGCGACGCACTCCGCGCTCTACATCGCGATCGTCACCATGGTCGCGATCGGCCTCTTTCTCGATCCCGGCGAGCCGCGCAAGGGCGTGAAGTGGGCGCTGCTCGCGGCCCTTGCGGTGCTGCTCTTCGGTCTCGCCGGCACGGCAAGCCGCGGCGCCATGCTCGCGTTCGGCGTCGCGATGCTGATCCAGCTCGTGGCGACGCGCCACTGGCGCGCGGTCGGCACGCTGGCGCTGCTCGCCTGCGTGGTGGCCGCCGCGGTGTTCACCGCGCCCGACGTCTTCCAGCAGCGCCGGCTGGTGGAGAAGATCCAGCATTCGCTCCAGGGGGGGCCGATCAGCGAGAGCGACCGCCTGCGCCTCGCCATGTGGCGCATCGCCATCGAGCAGACGCGTCAGGGCGGCACGTGGCTCGCCGGCGTCGGACCCCGCAACTATGCGTCCATCGACGTCGAGCGCCTGCATTTCGACCCGCCGCTCGGCGTCAGCACAAAGGGCGAGCTCCGCCACGCGCACAATCTCTTCCTCACCAAGCTGGCGGAGGAGGGCGTGCCCGGGTTCGCGGCGCTCGTGGCGCTGTTCGCCGCGGTGATCGTGGCGCTGGGCCGCGGCCTGCGCGCCGGCGGCGAGAAGGACTGGCTGTGGACGGCCATCCTGGGGGCGATGGTGATCGCCGGCGTCGCCGGTTTCTTCAACACGCCCTTCTATCAGGAGTACGCGCTGCTCTCGATGATCCTGTTCGGGCTGGCGTACTCCCGCGGCTGGGCCCGGGGGCGGCGGGCGTGACGCCCGCGGGCGAGGGCCGGCCGCGCTTCCTCGTCGTGCGGACCGACTCGGCCGCCGGCCTCGTCTGCACCCTGCCGCTGTTGCGCGCGCTGCGCGAGGGACATCCTTCTTCGTGGATCGGCGTGCTGACCGATGCGGCCCTCGCGCCGTTGATCGCGCGCCACCCGGACGTCAGCGAGACGTTCGCGCTCGGCGCCCGCGGGATGGCCGCGAGCGTGCGGATGCTGCTCGCCCTGCGGGCACGGCGCGTGGACGAGCTCATCGTGGCCGACGCCGGGCCGTCGCGCCGCATCGTCGCCCTGGCCGGGCGCGCTGGCGCGTCGCGCGTCGTCGTTCCGGAGGAGGCTGCGGAGGCCGCGCGGCAGCACGAGTCGGACCGCGTGCTCGCGCTCGGCGCGACGTCGGGCGTCGGGCCGCGGACCCTGCCCGCCCGCCTCTACCCCGACTCGGGCGAGACCCTGCACATCCGCGCCGGTCTCGCGGCGCGCAGCCGCGACCTGCAGCGTCCGCTGGTCGGGGTGCACATCGGGGCGGCAAGCGACCGCGAGCGGTGGCCGGCGGAGCGCTACGCCAGCCTGATGCGGCGGCGGTACGAGCACGACGGCTCGAGCTTCGTGCTGTTGTGGCGGCCGGCGGGGTCTCCCGACGATGCGCCGGTGGGAGAGGATCTGACCGCGCGCGAGGTGCATACGCGGCTCGTCGGCGTGCCGTGCCTGCGCTGGCCGGTGGCGACGCAGCCCGCGCTCCTCGCCGCGCTGGCCGAATGCGACAGCGTGATTGCACCGCTCGGCGACGCGGCGCATCTCGCCGCGTCGGCGGGCCGCCCGGTGGCCGCTCTCGCCGGCGGCATCGACGTGCAGCGCTGGCGCCCGATAGGGGTGCCGCACGAGCTCGCGCGGGCGCCGTCCGGCCGGCTCGCCGACGTGACGGTCGATCAGGCGTTCGCCGCGTGCGAGGTGCTCGCCGCGCGGGTGGCGCTGCTCGCCGCCGGCTGATATTCGGGAATGCGCGCCGCGAGGCCCGCGCGCGTCGCCGCGTCGTCGCGCACCTCGTCCTGCTCCAGCCACGCGATCACCTCGCCGACCCAGGCGCGGGTGTGCGGCGTCTCGGGCTTCATCACGCGCAGCTTGGGATGCGGCGTCGGCAGGGTCTTCTCATTGTCGGCGAGGATCTCCTCGTAGAGCTTCTCGCCCGGACGCAGCCCGGTGAACTCGATCCGGATGTCGCGCTCGGTGAACCCGGAGAGGCGGATGAGGTCGCGCGCGAGATCGACGATCTTCACCGGCTCGCCCATGTCGAGCACCAGGATCTCCCCGCCGCGGCCCATGAGGCCCGCCTGGAGCACGAGCTGCGATGCCTCCGGGATCGACATGAAGTAGCGCCGGATCTCCGGATGCGTGACCGTGATCGGGCCGCCGGCATCGATCTGCTTGCGGAACTTCGGGATCACGCTGCCGGTGGAGCCGAGCACGTTGCCGAAGCGCACGGTGACGAAGCGCGTCGTCTCCGATGACATCGCCTGCACGATCATCTCGGCCAGACGCTTGGATGCGCCCATCACGTTGGTGGGATTCACCGCCTTGTCGGTGGAGATCAGCACCACCTTCTCGACGCCATGGCGCAGCGCCGCCTCGGCGACGCGCCAGGTGCCCAGCGTGTTGTTGGCCACCGCCTGCCAGGCGTTGCGCTCCTCCATCAGCGGCACGTGCTTGTAGGCCGCCGCGTGAAAGACCACCGAGGGCCGGTGCGCCGTCATCACCTCGCGCAGGCGCGCGGCGTGCTTGACGTCGCCGATCGCGTACACCAGCTCGGTGCCGCGGTTCACGGTGCCGAACTCCTGCTCCATGGTGTAGAGCGCGAGCTCGGAGGCGTCGAAGAGCACCACGCACGCCGGATCGAACTTGAGGATCTGCCGCACCAGCTCGGACCCGATGGAACCGCCCGCGCCCGTGACCATGACGACGCGACCGTCCAGCCAGCCGTGCAGGCCGGCGCTGTCGAGCTCGACCGGGTCGCGCCCGAGCAGATCGTCCAGTTCGATGCGGCGGAGCTGCGAGACCGTGACCTTCCCGCTCACCAGGTCGTCGTAGGAGGGCACCGTCATCGCCGGGAGGCCCGCCTGCGCGGCGAGGTTCGCCGCCCGCCGGCGCACCTCGTGCGGCAGCCCCGGCATGGCCACCACCGCGAGCTCTGCCTCCGTGCGCTGCGCGATCTCGGGAAGCTGCTCCAGCGTGCCCAGCACCGGCACCCCGTGGATCTCGCGCTTCAGCTTGGCCGGGTTGTCGTCGAGCAGGCCGACGAAGTCCCAGTCGGGATGCCGGCCGAGGCTCTTCAGGAGCGTCGCTGCGGCCTCGCCCGCGCCCAGGATCAGCACCCGCTTGGACTGCGCCGCGGGCAGACGGGTGAGGCGGCCTTCCTTCCACGCGCGATACGCAATGCGGCTGAAGCCCATCGCTCCGCCGAGCAGGATCGGATAGAGGATCACGATGGAGCGCGGGATGAACTTCACCTTGAACATCACCACGACCAGCGCGATCGACATGGCGCCCAGCGCCACCGCGAGGACGATGCGCTGCAGGTCGGGCAGGCTCGCGTAGCGCCACAGGCCGCGATACATCCCGACGCGCCAGAAGAAGACGGCCTGCAGCGGCACGAGCCAGGCAAGGTTCCGCCACATCGCGTCCTCGAACGGCCCGTCGATCTCGAAGTTGAAGCGCAGCAGGAAGGCCACGCACCAGGCCAGCGCCGCAGCGACGACGTCGTGCGCGAACGCGACGCCGTTGCGCCAGTTAAACGGGCCGGGCATGGGGCGAAGCCTTCCAGGCGCGGTCCACCGCCACGCCGATGACGAGATAGACGACCCCCGCCGCGACCAGCACGCCGGCCTGGGTGGAGGGCGAAGTCCGGCTCGCCCACACCGCGGCGGCCCCGCAGGCGAGCATGAGCGCGTACTCGGCCAGGGCCGTGCGTCCGTGGCCCCACCCGAGCTGCACCAGGCGCTGGTAGTAGTGGGTGCGATGCGGGCGCCAGAACTTCTCCCCGCGCAGCATCCGGCGGGCCAGCGTCACGCTGGCGTCCACCACGAACGGCGAGAACGCGAGCACCGGAAACCACAGCGGCCAGTGACCCGCTTGCCAGCCGGCCAGACCGATGGCGCCGGCCAGGAAGCCGTAGGGGACGGAGCCCGCGTCGCCCATGAACACGCGCGCCGGATGGAAGTTGAACAGCAGGAACGCCGCCGCGCAGGCGGCCAGCGTCGCGCATGCCGAGGCGAGCAGGATGTCGCCGGCGAGCCACGCCCCCACCGCGTAGGTGCCGAAGCCGAACAGGGCCATGCCGCCGGCGAGGCCGTCCGAGCCGTCCATGAAGTTGTAGAGATTGGTCATCCACATCACCGCCAGCACGAGCACGGGCACGGCGACGAGCGGGAGGCCGGGCAGCGCGGCGAGCACGAACACCGCGGCGGCGACAGCGTGGGCGCCGAACCGCACGGCGATCGGCAAGTCGCTGCGGTCGTCGAGATACGACAGGCCCGCCAGCGCGGCGGCCAGCATCGTCACGAGCGGATTCCACTGGATCAGGAGCAGCGCCGGCAATGCGACGAGGAAGATCGCGACCCCGCCGACGCGCGGCACCGGTCGCGCATGCAGCGAGCGCTCGTTGGGATGGTCGAGCGGCAGGGCCCGGCCTTCGCGCAACAGCCAGGCGAGCAGGGCGGCGGTGACGACGGCGGCGAGCGGGGGCAGGAGGATGGGCAGCACGGAGCGTGCGTTCGGGCCGTCGGTGTCTTGTGGGAGGGGCCTCGTCGACGCGATTCTACCGCGCCGACCCACGCACGCTCAGCGAGCGAGGGAGCGATACCAGGCGGCCGTTTCTCGCAGCGCCTCGTCCGCCGTGAACGGCGGCTTCCAGCCGAGGCGCGCAAGTCCGGTGGGTGCGACGGCGAGATCGCCGAGCAGCCGCTCGATTTCGGCCCCCTTGCCGAGGAGCGTGCCCGCGCCGCGCAGCAGGCCGGGCGGCACGGGCACGAGGCGAGGGCGTCGGCCGAGCGCGGCGGCGATGCGGCGCACGAGTTCGGGCGTGGCCAAGTCCTCGCCGTCGCTCACCAGGAACGTTCCGCGCGCCTCCTCCCGCTCCAGGCAGAAGCCGACCGCCGCGGCGAGGTTGCCGACGTACACGAGGCTGCGCCGGTTATCGATCGCGCCGAGCGGCAGCGGCATGCCCCGTGCGACGGTGCGCAGGAGCCGCAGGAAATTCGCCCCGACGCCCGGTCCGTACACCAGCGGCGGGCGCAGCACGGCGACGCGCATGCCGGTGCGCACGGCGATGTCCGCGAGCCCGCGCTCCGCTTCGGCCTTGGAGACGGCGTAGGGATCGACCGGGGCGGGCGGGTCGACATCGGTGAACGGGCGGCCGCGGGGCGACGCTTCGCCCAACACCTTCACCGTGCTCGCGAAGACGAAGACGCGCGCCCCGGAGGCGGCGGCCTGTTCGGCGAGCGCCAGCGTCCCCGCGGTGTTCACGTGGCGGTAGGCCGCCAGCGGGTCGGCCGCCTCGTCGCGCATCACGTGCACGCGCGCCGCGAGGTGCACGACGGCGTCGCAGCCGGCGAGGGCCGCGCGCCAGTCGGTGTCCGGTCCGATGTCGGGCAGCAGGACGCTGTCTCCATGCGTCGTCGCACGTCGCGCGGCCGTGCGGACTGCGTGGCCTCGCCGGAGGAGCTCGGGCACGACCGCGGCACCGACGAAGCCGGACGCGCCGGTGACGAGCGTCTTCACGCGTGCGCCTCCTCGGCCAGCCGGTAGTGCGAGCTGCGGCGCAGGAACGGCTTCTCCACCAGATGCCAGGAGAGCGCGGCGAGCGCGAGCACCAGCGCCGTCGCGACGGCGAGGGCGAGCCACGGTCGGGCGGCGAACAGGCCGGCGGCGACCAGCGCCTGCAGCACCGGGAAGTGGATGATGTACACGCCGTAGGAGAGGTCGCCGCGCCGGCCGAAGTTGCCCAGATAGCGCAGGCCGAACGCGGCCCACAGCACGAGGCCGCCGAGGGCGACCGGCTCGAGCCACAGGGTGAGCGTCGCCGAGCCGGCGACGCGCACCAGCACGAAGATCGCCGCACTCGCGAGTGCGATGGTCGTCCAGTGCCGGTTCCACTGCTCGCGGAAGAACCAGCCCGCCGCACCCAGCATGAAGTAGCGCAGCTGTCCCGGGACCTGTCTCGCCCACTGCGCGTAGCGCTCGCTGCCAGTCGCCGCGGCCATGCTCTCGAGGATGTCGACATAGAGCGCCGACGCGACGTAGATCGCGGCGATGACCCAGGCCGTCCGCGTCCGGCGGCACAGCCACACGATGGCCGGGACCATGGCGTAGAACATCACCTCGATCTTCAGCGTCCACAGCGCGCCGTTGACCTCGGTCCACGGATTGCCCGTGAAGGTGCCCGGCAGCGTCGGCGCGACGAAGTTCAGGAACAGTGCGTTCCACAGCACGTAGCGTAGCGTGGCGCCGCCGAAGTACTCGGCCAGCGGCACGGTCGTCAGCGCGGCGCCGAGCACGACGGCGAGCAGGATCACCGTGATGTAGGCCGGGTAGAGGCGTCGCGCGCGCTTGGCCGCGTAGTCGAGGATCGACGAGGAGCCGGCGTAGCTCATGGTCACGAGATAGCCGCTCGCAACGAAGAATGCCTTCACCGCGATGTCCGCCGACAGGAGTTGCGACAGCGGCGCCAGCGCCGACGCGCCGGACAGCACGTGCGCGTGGTACCAGAACACGCTGAACGCGAAGAAGAATCGCAGGAGGTCGAAGTTATTGCGGGCGGTCATCGGCGACAGACGCGCTTCGGCAGTCCGCCGCGCATGACGGCGCGCAGCGCCCCCGGCGGGACGCGTCGCGCCGCCTGCACCGCCCGGCGCTTGCGCCACATGGCTGGCAGGCCGCGGAGCGCATCGCGCTTGGCGCGCCACACCACCCAGCGGCGCTGCAGGGTGAAGAGCGCGAGCGATGCGGCGTTGAGCAGCAGGTGATAGGGCAGATACCACCAGAAGAGCGCGCCCGGCATGTTCTTCACGTACGCCCAGACGAGGTTGCGGTGGGCGTGGTAGCGCGCGAAGTCGCTGCGGAAACCGACGATCCCGGAGCCCTGGTGCTCCACCACGGCATCCGGCACGTAGCTGCAGCGCAGGCCGTCGAGCCGCAGGCGGAAGGCGAGATCCACGTCCTCGGCGTAGCAGAAGAAGTCCTCGTCGAATCCGCCCAGGCGGCGCACGTCGGCGGTCCGGTAGAGCGCAGCGGCCCCGCAGGGACCGAAGATCTCGCCTGCCGCGTCGTAGGCCCGACCGTCCGCGCACCCGTGGCCGTCGCGCCAGTGCATGCCGCTCACGTGATAGACGTCGCCGACGCCGTCGAGGATGCCGGTGTCCGTCGCATCGACCATCCGGCAACCGAAGAACGAGAACCGTCCGCCTGCGCGCGCGGCGTCCATGAAGCGCTCAAGCCAGTCGGGGCGGGGAAAGGCATCGGGATTGAGCAGCGCCAGCCACTCGGCCGAGACGTGATCGCGGATCGCAAGGTTGTTGCCGCCCGCGAATCCGAGATTGGAGGGGGCTCGCACGACCAGGAGGGGGATCGGGCCCTCGGGCAGGCCGGTCAGGGAGTCGTCCGTCGAAGCGTTGTCGACCACGACGATGCGGAAGTCGCGGAAGGTCTGGACCTGCAGCGCGGCGACCGCGCGGCGCAGGTACTCGCCGCCATTGAAGTTGACGATGACGACATCGACGAGGGGCATGGAGGCGGCGGTCCCGGCGCATGCGCCGGCACGGCGCTTCTGATTGTGGCGCGATTCTAACCGACGGGATCGGACCGACGGTCCGCCGCGTCCGGTCTGTCACGGCCGCGTCCCGGCCCCTATGGCACACTCGCCCGATGGACAAGCCGATCTATCCCGTCATCCTCTCCGGCGGCACCGGGAGCCGCCTGTGGCCGATGTCGCGGGCACTGCTGCCGAAGCAGTTCCTGCCGCTGCTCTCCGATCGAACCATGCTGCAGGACACCGTCCTGCGGCTTTCGGGGCTGCCCGGGTGCCAGCGGCCGGTCGTGGTGAGCAATGGCGAGCATCGTTTCCTGGTGGCCGAGCAGTTGCGCGAGATCGACGTGGTGCCGCACGCCCAGATCCTCGAGCCGATCGGCCGCAATACCGCCCCCGCGGTCGCCGTCGCGGCGCTCTGCGTGGCGCAGGCCGACCCGGATGCCCTCATGCTGGTGCTGCCCGCGGACCACCTCATCCGCGAGGTGCAGCGCTTCCACGACGCCATCCGCCGCGCGGCACGCGTGGCCCAGCGCGGGCAGCTCGTCACCTTCGGCATCGTGCCGACCGAACCGGCGACGGGCTACGGTTACATCGAGCGCGGGGAGCTCCTGCCCGACGGCGACGGCTTCCGCGTCGCGCGCTTCGTGGAGAAGCCCGACCGCGCGCGGGCCGAGCAGTTTCTCCGCGCCGGCACGTTCGCCTGGAACAGCGGCATGTTCGTCTTCACGCCGCGCCGCTTTCTGGAGGAACTCGAGGCGGCCGCGCCGGCAATCCTCGCCGCCGCGCGAAGCGCCTGGGACAAGGCGGCGCGCGACCTCGACTTTCATCGGCTCGATGCGGAGGCCTTCAAGGCGTCGCCGTCGGATTCGATCGATTACGCGGTGATGGAGAAGACGAAGTCGGCCGCGGTGATCCCCGCGGACATCGGCTGGAGCGACGTCGGCTCGTGGTCGACGCTGTGGGAAGTGGGCGGCAAGGACGAGCACGGCAACGTGTTCCGGGGCGACGTCCACGCGCGCGACACCGAGAACTGCTACGTGCGCGCCGAAAGCCGCATGGTGTCGGTGCTCGGACTGAAGAACGCAATCGTCGTCGAGACCGACGACGCGGTGCTCGTCGCCGACCACGCGCACGCGCAGACGGTGAAGGACATCGTCGGCCACCTCGCCGACAACAAGCGCTCGGAGCACCTGTCGCATCGCCGCGTATACCGGCCGTGGGGCTACTACGAGTCGATCGACGACGGCGACCGCTTCCAGGTGAAGCGCATCATGGTGAAGCCGGGCGCCGCGCTCAGCCTGCAGATGCACCACCACCGCGCGGAGCACTGGATCGTGGTGTCCGGCACCGCGCGCGTCACCTGCGACGACAAGACGGTGCTGCTCTCGGAGAACCAGTCCACCTACATCCCGCTGGGGGTGAAGCACCGGCTCGAGAACCCCGGCAAGCTGCCGCTCTTTCTCGTGGAGGTGCAGTCGGGGAGCTACCTCGGCGAGGACGACATCGTGCGGTTCGAGGACGTCTACAAGCGCGCCTGAACGAGGCTGGCGGTCGTCGGTGCGCGCCAGCCGTGCTTCCGGAAGAAGCGGAGGGCGGATGCGGCGAACATCCGCACGTGCGCCGCACCCTTGCGCGCGGTGTGGCCGCCGTAGTGGACGATCCGTATCGCCGGCACGTAATACAGGCGACCTGCTGTGGCGAGCCGCAGGGACAGGTCGAAGTCCTCGAAGTACAGGAAGAAGCGCGGATCGAAACCGCCAACGGCCTGGAGGGCGCGCGTACGGCAGTACATGAAGGCACCACTCGCGATCGGCACATCGGGCACCACCTGCGTGTCCCCGATCAGGTCGCGCATCTCGTAGCGGGCCAGTGTGCCCTCGAACCGGGCACGGAGCGAACGCGGCGCGAAGCCGCGAAGCCCGAGCACCCACGGCGAGGGATAGCGCTTGCACAGGTACTGAAGGTTCCCGTGCTCGTCGACGACGCGGGGCGCGAGCAGCGCCGCGTCGGGATGCGCTTCCATGAAGGTTGCCGCTGCGGTGAGGGCGTGCCGATCGATCACGACGTCGGGGTTGAGCACGAGATGGTGGTCCCAAGTCCCGCGCGCGATGGCCAGGTTGTGCCCCGCCCCGTAGCCGACGTTGCCGTGGCCGGACAGGACCTCGACGCGAGCATGTCCGATCGTGCTGCTCAGGCTTGACGCGGCCGCGTGCACGACTGCCCGGTCAGCGGCGTCCGGACCGTTGTCGATCAGAGTGACGCGGGTTTCTCCAATCGCGCCCGTCTCCCTCGCGCCGGCGACCGCGCGGGCGAGGGAATCGAGGGTCCCGGCAAGGACGCCTTTGATGGGGGCGAACGTGACGACCGAGACGCCGAGCGTGCACGCCCGGCGATCCGGTTCAGCGGGTGCCGCCATAAGGACCGCTGCGGCCGAGCAGGCCGTCGAGCACGCCGCGCAGCATCATGCGGAAGTTGCGCGCGCGCGGGGGGATCGCGAGCGAGAAGAACGCGAACTGGGCAGCCAGGCGCTTGAAGTTGGGCATCCACCACGTCGAGGGCACGTGGGGCATGCGCGCGAGGAGCAAGCCGTTGCGCACGATGTAGTAGAGCCGGATGGGCGAGTGGATGGGCACGTGCCGGTTGCGGTTGAACCGCACCTTCATCGTGTCGGAGCCGAGGGTGTGCGCCATCAAGGCGCGGCAGGCGCCGATGCACCGATAACCCCGGGCTCGTGCGCGGAGGCACCACTCGGTGTCGACCTCGTCGATGAACAGCGGCTCGTGCATCAGTCCGACGTCGCGCAGGACTTCTGCGGAGATGAGCATCCCGGAGGAGATGAGCCAGTCCACCTGCACCAGGTCCCCGTCGCCGCAGGTGATCTTGCGGAATCGCCACCGGCCGAGCCCCACGAAGAACGGCTCGTGTCCGGTACGCGGATCGATGTAACGCGGGCCGGCGGCGGAAACGCGGACGCCGGCCGCGGCGGCGGCCTCCGTGGCAGCAACCAGCCGCTCGACCATCGGCGGCGACGGGATGCTGTCCTGATCGAGGATCAGGGCCCAGCGGTAGCCGGCCGCGACGATTTCCTCCAGTCCCCGGTTGTGCGCATACGCGATGCCGTAGTTGCGTCCCAGCCTGCGAAGCACCACGCGGCCCGCGTCGAGGAGGGGGCGCAGACCTTCCTCTAGAGCATCGGGGCTGCCGTTGTCCACCACGATCACGCGGTCCACCTGCGGCACGGTCGCCTGGAGCACCTTGAGCAGGATCGGGATGTCGGGGTGATAGGTGACCAGGACGGCCGCGCAGGCTTGGGCGACCGATGCGGGCCGAAGGGTCCGGGAACATGCGCCTGGTGCCTGCTGCATGAGCGCGCTCACCGGGGCATACCCCGCTCGAATGCCGGCGCGAGCCGCGCCGTCACGCCGAAGGGCACGCGGCGCAGCGCTTGCGCGATGGGCCAGCGCGTTTCGACGGGAATGAGACCGCGCAGCAGGAATACCCCGGCAGTCAGGAGGACGACGCCGGCCGCCGCATCCGCCGCGAGCACGATGGCCCGGTGAATGTGCAAGCTGCCGAGCCAGCCGTCCACGAAATTCACCGCCGGCGCGGTGATGAGGGCGAGCAGCAGGCCCGGCGTCAGCGTACGCACGAGGTCGCCCCGACCAAGGCCCGCAAGGCGCATCGCCATCGCGAGGGAGAGCACCATGCGACCGCACATGGCCGCGAGGATCACCCAGGTCACGGCGAGCGTGGAATGTCCGATGGCGACGAGCACGCCCGCCGTGACGAACACAGCGGTCATCGTCTGCGACAGCAGGTCGCGCCCCGGGCGCCCCATGGCGGCGAGCATTGCGCCCGCGACACCGGCGAGCATGAGCGGCGGCATGGCGAGCGCGAGCGGCGGCAGCAGGGGCATCGCTGCTGTCCACTTCGGACCGTACAGCACGATGACCATGGTCTCCGGTATGGCCGCCAGCGTGGCAAACGCCGGTAGCGACACCAGGCCGACGAGCCCCAGTCCCGTCTTCAGCGCGCGCAGACGGAACGTCGCCGACTGATCGGCGCGCGCGCCCGACGCGAACAGCATCTCCAGTCCACCGGTCGCGATGGCAGTGGCCGGGGTACGCGCAAGGTTGAACGCGGCGTTGAAGACGCCGAGGTTGGTTGCGCCAAGCGTCCGCCCGATCAACATGCCAGGGAACGTCTCGCTGACCCAGGAAAGCAGGCCGGCTGCGGCTGCGCGGGTGCCGAAGCGGGAGAGGCCGCCAGTGCCTCCCCTCGCTAGGCCGACGGGATGCCGCGTCAAGGCGTAGTACACGATGGCCATCAGCGTGAGATGCACCAGCGATGCTGTGACCAGGCTCCACAAGCCGAATCCGAGCAAAGCCATCGGCAGGGCGAGCAGGCCGTACCCGGCGGCATAAGCGGCGACGTTGACGACCTGCAGCGCGCGGATGCGCAACTGCCGCCGCAGTAGCGCGATGCTCACCGAGGAGAGCGCGGCGGGGATGAATGCAAGCGACAGCACAGCCATGGGCAGGACGAGCCCCGGCTCGCGGAAGAACCTCGCGATCGCCGGCGCGCCGATCGCGCATATCGACGCGGCAAGTACGGACACAACAAGAAGCCGCGTGAAGGCGGTCTGCACTTGCCGCGCGGTAAGCTCGGGTCGCTGGATCATCGCACTCGTCAGGCCCTGATCCACGACCAGGCCGACGATCCCGACGACCGTCAGCGCCATCCCGACGATGCCGAAGGGCTCGGGGCCGAGGAGCCGCGCGAGGATCGCGGTCAGACCGAGCTGCATGACCAGGCGAGCGCCGGTGGCGGCGTAGGTCCACATCACGCCGGTCATGGCGCGATGCGAGAGCAACGCCGCGCCAGAGGTCGACGAACTTGTCGTCAACTCATGCCCCGGACGTCTTCGCCACGAGGATGCATTCTTCGCCGAGACGCGGGATCAATCCTTCCACCGCCTGCACCAGCACGATCAGCGCCGATTCCACCGCGTTGCGCGAGAGGTCACCCATCCGAAAACGCCCGGTATCCCGGATGGAGCGGCTGCCGAGCGCCACACCGGCGCCGTTTGCGCCGGTCGCGCGGACGTGAATGTGCGCGAAGCCAGCGCGCCGGGCAAGGTCCGCGAGATTGTCGACGTTGAAGAGATGCAGGTGCCGAGGCGGTTCCAGTGCCATCCATGCTTGGCCGTACCACCGCGCGCCGAAGCTTCGTGTGTTCGGCGTCACGGCTACGAGTTTGCCGCCGGGGCGCAGCAGCGAGGCGCAGGCGGTCAACGTCGCGATGGGGTCGGGCAGGTGCTCGATCACGTGGCTCATCACGATGGCGTCGTAGCTCGCCGGCGCGAGCTCGAGGCTCTCCAATGGGCCGAGGTGAACCGGCACGCCCTCGGCGCGCAGGCGAAACACGTCGGCGTCGGCGTCGACGTCCTGACCTTCCACCTGCCAGCCGCGATTTCGCATCCGGCGCAGCCGTTCGCCGTCGCCCGCCCCGAGCTCGAGGACGCGTCCCGGAGCGTCGGACTCGAGTCCGAGGTGCGCGAGCGTCACGACGTCGCGACGGATGCCGCCGAGGTTCATTGCCAGGTCGCGTAGCGCGCGAAACGGCGACCGCAACGCA
This sequence comes from uncultured Enterobacteriaceae bacterium, assembly GCA_964552535.1. GTDB lineage: Bacteria > Pseudomonadota > Gammaproteobacteria > Burkholderiales > SG8-39 > CAZKHE01. The sequence continues at coordinate 36,000 of CAZKHE010000030.1, forward strand.
GAAGGCACATGCCCCTCGGCGGTGCTCGTCACCGTTGTTCCGTGGGTGAAATAGGTCGCGTAGGCGAGGTGCAGGTCCTCGGTAATCGGCATTGGGTCGAGCCAGAGCAGGCCGCATGCGGCGTTGGTGCAGCGGGCGATGTCCCATCGCCCCGCGGCATGATAGAGGCGGTCCGAGAGATCGCGATACATCGTATCGCCGCGTGAACCGCACAGGAGGCACGTCGGCCGCGCCTCACTGCGCATGCAGGCCTCCGAGGCGGCCATGCCGGGGTCGGTCTGCCCGGTCATCCGACACTCCTTCGCCATGGATCTCGACTACGCTGCATCGCGTTCCCGACCCTTCGAGAACTCGGGAGAGCATCGCGCGGCCCGCATGACACCGGCTTCCTGCGCGTCGACGGACAGGCCCAGCGTTCCGGCGAGCCATCCCGTGGTGCGCTCGTCTTGAGGCTCGATGCCCGCGAGACGGTCGGCCAAGCCGGGGAGCGTGTCGGCAAGGAACCGCAGACGGTCTCCGGCCGCGTCGATATCCGCCCCCGCCACCTCGACGACAACGGGGCATGCAGAGCACACTGCAGCGCCATGGCGCGCAAGTAAGGCCCGGGCGCTGGGCGAGGCGACCGCCACGTGCAGCGCAGCGGGTGGTGCCTGCAGGATGCTCCGAGCCAACAGATAGGCACGCTGAACCGGCGTCAGGGCACCTAGCGCAGAGAGCGCGATCGGATCCGGAGCCGGACCGGACCCGCGCTCTCCGGGCAGAGCGGGGGCGACTTCCAGCATTTCTTCGTCGAGTGCGTGCTGCGTCGTGCGGTGCGTGGCGAGACGGGCGTGGCCGCCTCCCTGCCATCGCGACATCAGCATCGCGAACGGCTGGACGAGCATGGAAATCGGCGTGACGTGGACGAAATACTGGTCCCGTGCGTTGAGGTCCCCGCGTAGCGACGGGTCGAGCTCCGCGAGCGCCGCCCACTCGGCAAGGAGAGCCGGCTCGAAGCGGGCTCGCGGCGGCGCGCGGGGCGGCCGAAGGCCGCGCAAGGCGCGCCACGATTCGCCCAGCAGGTCGACGGCGCGCTCGGCATCGCCGCCGGGGGCCGCTGCCCAGCGTGCCATGGCGCGGGCGGCGCAGCTGAGCATGCCACGTTTCGCCGGTGCCGGGACTGGCGCTTGGCTGGCGCCGGCCCCACTTGGCCGCGCGGCAAGATCGGCGAAGTACTCGGAGGGGCGCACCAGGGCGTGGCCGGCCGCAAAGCCGGCGCTCATCGACGGCCCGCGCCGGCGGATGAAATGGGCGGTGCCGGGCACGACCTTGTGCAGCCAGCCGGCCGCGATGGTACGGCAGTTCCAGTCCCAGTCCTCGTAACCTGCACCCGGCACCTCGCGCGGCGAGCGATACGGCATCGCCGCCGCGTCGGACGTGCGCACGAACGCGAGCGCGGTCCAGTAGTTGTACTCGAACAGATTGCCGCGCCGGAACTCTGCCGACTCCTGGTCAACGTGGGGATACACGTAGCGCCGCTCGCCGAAGTAGACGTTCAGCGCAGGATGCAGGACCCAGGGCGTGCGCGAGCCAAACGCCGCCGCGAACCCGTACGACTCCGCGAGCCAGTTCGCGGACACAAGGTCGTCGGCGTCGACGAACGCAACGTACTGACCTTCGGCGAGCGACACGCCATGGTTTCTTGCCGCGGCCAGATCGCCAAACGCCACATGGGCGATGCGCCGCACGCCGGGCGCATCGGCGAGGCAGGCGCGCGTGGCGTCATCGGCTGCGTCCAGCACCGCCAGGACCTCGCAACGCACGCCCTGCGCCTCTGCGGCCGCCACGGCCCGCCGAATCGACGCGAGCGACCGGTGCGCGAGCAGCCCCTCGCGATGGGCATTGAGGATGACGGTGACGTCGATGCCGTCGGGCACGGGGGCGTCAGCTCGCGGCGGCCGCACGTCGCGGGACTTCGCGGTCGGCCCTGCGGGCGGGATCGAGCATGCGGGACGATGGGCTCTCGGAACAATTCACTTGGTATTATAGTCACTTGCATACCCATCACTCGCCCGTGCGGCGGGCGGCGCCCCCGGGGCCGACGAACGCCCTCCGCTTTACGAACGCAACGCTGCGCCTGCCCTGCCCCAATGAACCGGCGTGAGAAGCTGCTCGAGGGTGTCGATCTCGGCGCGAGCCGCGGCCTGGAGATCGGTGCGCTCTGCCGCCCCATGGTCACCGCGCGCGACGGCGCGATCTTCTACGTGGACCACTGCACTACGGCAGACCTGCGCGCCAAGTATCGGGAAGACCCCAACGTCGACGTCGATGCCATCGTCGAGGTGAGCTACGTGTGGGGCGAGCGGTCCCTGCGCGAGGCGGTTGGCACCGGCGTGTACTTCGACTATGTCGTCGCCTCGCACGTCATCGAGCACACGCCCAACGTCGTCGAGTGGCTGCGCGAGGTCGCGGAGGTGCTCAGGCCGGGCGGGGTGTGCTGTCTCGCCATTCCCGACAAGCGCTTCACGTTCGATATCCGGCGCGTGGCGACGGACGTCTCGGTGATGATCGACGATTACCTGGAGCGCCGCCGCCGGCCGTCGGCGCGGGCGATTTTCGAGCACGTGGCCAACGCCGCCGAGGTCGATGTAGCCGATGCCTGGGCCGGGCGGGTGCGCGCCGCCGACCTGCCCCGCCACTCGAGCGCCGGCGCGGCCTTCGACCAGGCCGCCCGCGCCCTGCGGGAGCGCGCGTACCAGGACGTCCACTGCTATGCGTTCACGCCCGCCTCGTTCGCCGCTGCGCTGCGCACGTTGATGGAGCTCGACCTGGTGCCGCTGCGCGTCCGGTCCTTTCGGACGACTGCGGTCAACGACGCGGAGTTCTTCGTGCAGCTCGAGAAGCTCGACCCCGCGCTCCCCGCATCCGAGCGGCGGCGACTGCAGCTCGACAGCCTTCCCCCACCGGCGCAAACCTCGTCCGCGGACGTCGAGGCGATGAACGACGAGTTGCGACAGCGCGACGCACTCCTCGCCGCCATGAGGGGCAGCCGGAGCTGGCGGGTGACGGCGCCGCTGCGGGCGCTACTGGCGGCGGTCGCGCGCCTGAAACATGGCCTTGCGGGGCCGCCGCGGCGGTGAGCGCGTCTGCCGCCGAGAGCGTGCCGCGCCGCGTCGCGCGGGTGCTGCGCAACGAGGGCGCCGTGGGTGTCTGGGACCGCCTGTGGTGGCGGGCAAGAACCAGGAATCCGCTGCGCAGCTACGCGCGCTGGCTCGACCGCTACGCGCGTGTCGACGACGAGCTGCGCTGGGCGATTCGGGAACAGACGGCCACGCTTCCGTACCGGCCTCTCCTCTCGATCGTTATGCCGACGTACAACTCGCCGGAGCGGTGGCTGCGGCGCGCGCTGGACAGCGTGCTCGCCCAGCATTATCCCCACTGGGAGCTCTGCGTCGCCGACGACGCCTCTACCCTCCTGCACGTGCGCGAGGTGCTGCAGGAGTACGCGGCGCGCGATCCGCGCGTCCGACTCGCGTTCCGCGAGCGCCAGGGGCACATCTCCGCGGCGAGCAACAGCGCGCTGGCGCTCGCCACCGGTGAGTTCGTCGCGTTGCTCGACCACGACGACGAGCTCGCCGAGCACGCGCTGTTCCTGGTCGCGAAGTATCTGAACGAGCGCCCCGACGCCGACCTCCTCTACAGCGACGAGGACAAGATCACCGAGGCCGGCGTGCGCTTTGACGCCTACTTCAAGCCGGACTGGAATCCCGACCTTCTGCTGTCGCACAACTGCTTCTCGCACCTCGGCATCTACCGGACCGCGCTGCTGCGGCGCATTGGCGGCTTCCGCGAAGGCCTGGAGGGCAGCCAGGATTGGGACCTCGCGCTCCGCGCGGCGGCGGCGTCGGCGCCGGAGCGGATCGTCCACATCCCGCACGTGCTCTATCACTGGCGAGTGGTGTCCGGGTCCGCCGCCACGGGCGCCAGCGCCAAGCCCTACGCCGTGGACGCCGCGCATCGCGCGATCGAGGACCACCTTGCCGCGCGCGGCGTCGCGGCCGGCGTCGAGCAGGTGACCGTCGGCGCGGCTTCGCTGTTCCGCGTCGCGTACCGCCTGCCAGAGCCCGAGCCGCGGGTGCTGCTCGTGATTGCCGCGCGCGGCGGCGCCGGACGTCTGCACGCCACGCTCACGGGCGTACGCGACGGTACGCATTACGGCGCCGTCGATCTTGTCGTAGCGCTGCCGGCCGCAGCGAGCGGACCTGAAAGAGAGACTCTCGCCGCCGCGGCACGCGCGGCGGGGGTTCCTGCATGGGAGGGACCCGACGACGCGGCCGCGTTCACGGCGTGGCTGCTCGGCCGAGGCGAGCACGGGGTGATCGTGTTCCTCGACGCGCGACTGGCGCCGTCGAGTCCCGCCTGGCTCACTGAGCTGGTCGCCCAGGCGACGCGGCCGGAGGTGGGCGCGGTAGGGGCGCGGCTTTCGCATCCGGACGGCGCCGTGCACCATGCAGGCTTGGTGATCGGGCTGGAGGGCGGGGTCGACTACGCGCATCAGGGCAGAAGCATGCTCGGTGCCGGCTATGCCGGCCGCGCGAACCTGGTCCAGAACGTGTCCGCGGTCTGCGGCCTGTGCCTGGCGGTGAGTCGCGGCGCGCTGGTGCAGGCAGGCGGGGTGGCACCCGATCTCGATGAAGGCCTGGGCGACGTGGATCTCGGCCTGCGGCTGCTGCAGGCGGGCCGCCGCAACGTGTATACGCCCTATGCCCAGCTCCGGGTTACCGATCCGCGCCTGCGGCGCGCGCCGTCCGAGGCCGTGCGCGCCGGGCGCGCGGACAAGGTGCGCGCATTGCTTCGCGCATGCTTCGGCGTGGATTCTTGGGCCGATCCGGCCTACAGCGTGCAGCTCGACCAGCGCCGCGCGAGCTTTTTGCTCGGTTGGCCGCCGCGGCTCCCGCTCGCCGAGGACATTCTTCGCCCCGTGCAGGGCGCTCGGCCACCGTGAGCGGGGCGCCGGGAGCCGGTATGGACGCGGCGGGCGTGACCTGGCTCCTGCCGGTGCTGAACGGCATGCCCTACGTCGAGGAGACGCTCGCATCGCTTGGCGAGCAGAGCGCGCGAGGCGCGCGGGTGCTGGCGTGGGACAACGGATCGACCGACGGCACCGCCGAAGTGCTGCGGGCGTGGATTCCGGCGCGGCTGCCTGGGCGCGTCGTGACCGGGCAGCCACTGCCCCTGGGCGCATGCCTCGCGCGGCTGGTCGAGGAGGCGGGCACGCCGCTGTGCGCCCGCATCGATGCGGACGACGTCGCGCTCCCCAACCGGCTCGAACGACAGCTCGCCTACATGGACGGACACCCGGAAGTCGTGGCATGCGGCACGCAGATGACCATGATCGACGAGAGAGGCGACGATCTGGGTCCCTATCCCGAGCGGCCGCTGGACGACGCGGACCTGGTCATGGTGAGCATCGTCGAGACGCCGTTGTCTCATCCCACGGTCATGTTCCGTCGCGACGCGGTTCTCGCCGTGGGAAACTATCGCGACCGCAGCCCCGCGGAGGACCTCGATCTGTGGCTGCGTCTCATGTCGGCTGGGCGGCTTGCGACGCTGCCGGAGCGTCTGGTGCGCTACCGGATGCGCGGCGGCAGCGTGACCGCGCAGTCCAAGCGCGCCCCTGCGGAGACGCAAGCGCTGATCACCGACCTGCTTGCGGAGCACGCCGAGGCAGTATTCGGCATCAGCGGGTCGGACTGCCGCGCGTTGCGAACGCAGTCCGTCGCGTTCGCCCTGCCGCTGCTTGCCCGGGTGGCACGTCACGTGGGACGCCGCACCGGCATCCCCTGGACCCGTGCGCTGGCGAGCGAGTGGTTCCGCTCGCGATGGCTGCCGCTGCTCGCGCGGACGGACTACGTCGCCCGCGCGGGCGTCAGGCTCCTTGCCTGGGCCTGATCCCCACCCTCATCGGCTTGCGCGCGGATAGAGGAGCGTCAGCCCCGGCAGGCCGGTGTCGGTGGCGAGCCTGCGATAGCGCTCCGAGCGGCGCGCCAGCGCCTCCTCGACGGCACGCCAAGGACCGACGTTGTAGCCCGAGCCCTCCGACTGGTAGAACGTGTCGTGCACCAGGATGCCGGCGTCGGGGACCTCCGCCAGCACGCCCTCGAGCTCGCGCGTCACAGATGCCTGGCTATGGTCACCGTCGAGCAGGAACAGCGGCCGCGGCCTGCGTCCGCCCTCGCGCCACAGCCGCAGCGCGGTATCGAGCCCGTCGCCCTGATGCAGCCTCACCCCGGCAATGCCGCGGACCAGGATGCCGCGGTCGTTTCGCGGATGCTCCACGTGCTCGGCCTCGTCGGGCAGATCGATGGAGTGCACCTCGCAGTCCAGGCCGAAGTGCGTGACCGTCTCGTGGAAGATGCGCGCCGACTTGCCGATGTTCGTCCCCCACTCGAAGATCTGCGCCGGCTTGAGCCGGCAGACCGCTGCGACGAGCAGCGCCAGCTCTGCGAGCGGAAACGGATGGACCCCGACGACAGGCACCAGCTTCGCCGCCACGAACTCCGAGATGATCCAGTTGTCGACCTCGAATTCGGTGCAGGCGGCGTTGCGGGCGGGGTCGTCGCGGCGCGGTGGCGGGGCCGCAGGGGTCTGCACCAGGTTGCGCAATCTCGTCAGCATGCTCTATCGTCGTGCCTTTCCCGCGAGTGAAGCGAACAGTGCCTCGTACTGGCCGGCGATGCGGCCCCAGGTGTAGCGCTCCTGCCACCTGCGCCGGCCCTGTGCGCCGCGCGCCTTGAGCGCGTCCGGATCGCGCGCGAGTCGCTCCATCTCGCGCGCCAGCACGGCGGGATCGACGCGGACGTTGCCGAACCGGTCGAACTCGGCCGGGCAGATGGTACCGCCGCCGGTCCAATCGGCGATTTCGGCAGCGTTGCCCGCGGGGACCGAGAGGAAAGGCGTTCCCGATGCTGCCGCCTCGAACAGCACGAGCGGCGAGTACTCCACGTGGGAGGCGAACACGAACAGGTCGGCCGCAAAGTACGCAGCGACCAGTTCCGTGCGCGGCAGGTCGACGACGGCCGCGCGGCGCTCTGCAC